>NZ_JADBUZ010000105.1:0-94011 GCF_020245305.1 Microcystis sp. M20BS1
AAGTGCATCTTTTTCTTTTAATACTTCTACCCGAAAAGTCGCAATTGTCGCTGATAAATATTCCTTGCGAGTGGTAATTAAAACCTGAAAGCGTTTGTCTTCTTGCGGTGGTAAATAATCCCTAATTTGCTGATAATCCCGCACATCATCAAAGATAATTAGGACATTTCCCGCTAACCAGTTTTGCCAACAATAACGAATTTTTACGTCTAATTCTCCCTCATCCGGTAAAGTTAATTTGAGATGTACCCGCGCAAAATCTAAAATAGAAGTACCGATAAAACCGCCGTCACTCTCTGCCACATTTAACCAACATATACCCCCGGGATAGGCTTTTTCTCGCCATTCTTGCCAGCCAAACTGTCTGGCTAGTTCGGTTTTACCTATGCCTCCCATTCCCGTTAAGGTAGATATAGCAAGCTTTTGGGATTGTTGTAATTGCTTTTTTAAGTCAATTAATTCCTGATCCCTACCAACAAATTTAGGGATATTACTATTAGATAAATTGTGAGGATGTTGTTTAACCTGTTCCTTAACAGGCGGCTGCAGTCAGGTTTTATTGATGTTTATATTTTCTGCTTGATAAACTTCACTAACCTGACCCTGATTCTGTAAATTTTGACCTCCAGAATTAGCCTGGTTCATACTACTACTATCCTGAATTTTCAAGGATTGAATTTCTGTTGCTAAACCCTTGACTTTTTCGGCGAAATCTGCTTCATCATTCATGGCAACCTTTAAATAATCTGCTACTTTTTCTAGATCAGTTTTTGACCCTTTTTCAGCAGCTTGTAAAGCTTTTTAAGCATTAGGATTAGCTTTAAGTTTATTCCAGATGATTTGCCGCAAAGTATTAATTTTTTCTAGAGCAGCTTCGGTAAATTTTTCTACAGTAGTCTGAAATACCAAAGCAACAATTGTCGCCACTGTTATCGGTTCCATAGATAAAATCGGGGTGATGAGGGTTAACTTATTTATCGGGTTTTTGGGGGTATAAGTTGCCAACAATTAAACAACTCTTACCCCCATCATAGAACTTGTAATTTCATTTAGGCGGGTACTTCAATTTTACCCTGTCCAGCTAATCCAAAAGCGGCGTGAACCACTTGTAGGGCCCTGACTCCATCTTCCTGATTCACCACACAACTGATTTTTATATCAGAAGTAGCAATCATCAAAATATTAATTTTCTCCTTTGCTAAAGCTTCAAAAAAGCGTGCTGCTACCCCCGGTTGTCCTTCCATTCCCGAACCAACAATGCTCACTTTGGCCACATCATTATTAACCACCACTTCCTGTAAACCCAAACTTTCCGATAGTTCTAAGAGGATTTTTTGGGCTAAATTAGCATCAGCTTGGGGTAAAGTAAAAGCGATATCCCGTCGGGGAATACCATCGACAATGCGACAGCGTTGGGATTGAATAATCATATCAACACTGACATTTTTTGCCGCTAAAACCGAGAAAATTCTCGCCGCCATCCCGGGGCGATCGGGGACGTTACGAATGGCCATTTGGGCCTGATTATTATCTAGGGCCACTCCCCGTACTGGGACTAAATTTTTAGGGATTTCGCAATGAGCAACTTTAGCAGAATACTCCACTTGAAAAGCATCACAAAGGACTTTAATTGCTTTTTCTCCGTCCGCTTCATCGATGACACAACTGACTTTTACTTCAGAAGTGGAGATCATTTCGATATTAATTGCCGCTGCGGCCAAAGTGCTAAATATTTGGGCAGCAATTCCCGGCCGGCCGATCATACCGGCGCCGGTAATGGCGATTTTAGCGGCCCCGGATTCGATGATCACTTCCGCTTCCTCTGTATTAGTGGGATGGGAACGTAAAACTGGTGCGATCGCTTCGGCCACGGATTGGGCTTTTTTCAAGGCATTTCCCATCACCGTAAAGGCGATATCGTTGCTGTCACCCTCGTGAATCGATTGAATAATTAAATCCACGTCCACCTGTTGATGGGCAATTTCCCCGAATAAACGGGCAGCGATACCGGGACGATCCGGAACCCTTAAAAGGGCGATTTTCGCCTGATTACCCTCAAATTCCACCGCATCCACTGCTTTTGTCAATTCCAATCCTTGCAGGGTGCGCGGTTTCGGTGCCGGGGATGTCACCCAAGTACCCGGATCCTCTGTCCAACTGGAGCGGACAACCAAGGGAACCCCGAAGTTTTTAGCGATTTCCACCGCTCGCGGGTGGAGAACTTTCGCCCCTAAACTGGCTAATTCGAGCATCTCATCGCAGGTGATTTGGTCTAAAAGACGCGCTTCGGGGACTAAACGGGGGTCAGTGGTGAGAATACCGGGTACATCGGTGTAAATTTCGCAAAAATCGGCTTTTAAGGCGGCTGCTAGGGCCACGGCCGAGGTATCGGAACCACCGCGCCCTAGGGTGGTAATCTCTAATTGATCGCTATCGCTAACACCTTGAAAACCGGCGACCACAACTACTTTACCCTCCGATAGATGACGGGAAAGGCGATCGGTTTTAATTTCTAAAATACGGGCCCGACTATGTTCGGATTCCGTGACAATTCCCACTTGAGCGCCGGTTAGGGAGATGGCCGGTTGTCCGATTTCCTCTAGGGCCATACTCATCAAGGCGATCGTTACCTGTTCCCCCGTGGATAATAACATATCCATCTCCCGGCGCGAGGGTTCGGCGGCGATTTGTTTGGCTAAATTGACCAATCCATCGGTGGTTTTACCCATGGCAGAAACGACCACCACCACGGTGTTTCCTGCTATTACCGTATTTTTGACCCGTTGAGCGACCGATTGAATGCGTTCCACGGAACCTACCGATGTACCACCGTATTTTTGGACAATTACAGCCATAGTTGTCAGCGCTAGAGACTTTCTATCTTTGTTCAATCTCCAACTTATCAAAATTCCTTAACGATAAGTGGTTTTGGTTAACATTCCTTATGTTTTATCAAATGCCGACTATCTGAATTAATCTTTAAGGAGGCAGTCCGAGCATTTGTACTAAAATGTCAATACTCAGTTTAAATACAGTACATTTATGCTATTAATAATATTTTGGCTCTCTTAGGTTTGGTGGGTATTATGTATTCTAAGATATAGTCCTGCTGGCGAGTGAATGGAACGAACCACAAAGACACAGAGGACACGAAGATTGATCGCTACTTATTTCTGCGTTTATTGCGTTTATTAGGTGGGTATTATGAAAGATATTTTAATGTTAGATACAGTAATAATTATCAATTCTGATCCCCCCGCCTATCGGCACCCCCCTTATCAAGGGGGGCAGGGGGGATCGAATCTTTAAGAGCAGCAAATAAATAATTAGCTAAAGTTACTCCATCTACTCCTAATTCTGTCCTTTCTTTGGCTGCTAAAATGCCAGCTTGAGCGTGTAAATAAGCCGCTAATGCGGTTGCTTCCGGGGCATTATCCGGCATTTGGGTCAAGAATCCGCCGATTAGTCCTGTTAGGACATCACCGCTACCACCTCGCGCTAGAGCGGAGGTACTTTCGGGGATTATATACATTTTCCCTTCCGGGGAGGCGATTATAGTTCTGGCTCCTTTTAATAAAACAATTGCACCACTTTGTTGAGATGCTTCTTGAGTGATATTAATCCTATCTTGAGAACCTGATAAGTTAGGAAATAAGCGTTTAAATTCTCCCCAATGAGGCGTTAAAATTGTCTTATTCTGGCGAGATGATAATTTTTCTATACCGAATTGAGCCAAAATATTTAAAGCATCGGCATCGAGTATAATCGGTTTATCACTATCTAAAACCTGTTCGATAATAGCAGGATTTTCTGTGGTTAATCCAGGACCACAGGCGAGGACATGATAATTATTTAATTCTAGGGGAAGTTCGGCAATAGCTCCCGTGGCAGTTTCGGGACAATCGATAATTAATGCTTCTGGTAAATGACTAATTAATAAAGATTTAAGGGCAGCAGGAACGGCAATAGAAAGCATTCCCACACCACTACCTCGCGCTCCTAATCCGGTGAGAATTGCCCCCCCCGCATAACGACGAGAACCACAGATAATTAATAAATGTCCCTGCTGATATTTATGGGTAAGGAGAGGACGGGGTAAGGGTAAATAAGGGCGAATTAGATCGGGATTAACCCTTAGAATTGGCTGTGAATCTTGTAAAATTGTTTCTAGGTCAAGGGGACTAATTCCGATATCAATTAACTCCACTTTACCCAGATAGGGTAGGGCTAAATCCTGGAAAAAAGCTCGCTTCCAGAGTCCCAAACAAAAGGTATGAGTGGCTTTAATTGCCGTGCCTAAAACCTCTCCGGTGTCGGTGTGAATTCCCGAAGCAATATCGATACTAATTACCGGTTTTTGCCAACTATTAATTTTATCGACTAATTCGGCAATCTCTCCCGATAAAGTCCTTTCTAAACCAAAACCGAAAAGACCATCGATAATTAACTGACAATCCTCTAAAGATTCTAAAGTTTTCTGAAAAATTAAGCCTAAATGCTTGACATAATTAGCCTGTTGTGCTGTTAAATCCTTGAGTTTGGCGATCGGACAAAAAAGAGATACTTGATAACCAGCGAGATGTAATTCTCTAGCAATCACGAGAGCGTCGCCGCCATTGTGACCAGGGCCAACGATAACGCCGATTTTGGGGAAATTAGCCAAAGAATAGGACTTTTTAAGCTGTTGTGCCGTTAACAGGGCTGCCTTTTCCATCAAAGCGGCCACAGGCATACCGGAGGCAAAAATTGCCCCTTCAATGCGACGCATCTGCTCGCTATTAACCACGTTTAACCGATAATTGTAGCTCATTGCAGGGATAAATTGCCTGTTAACAGGTCTAGATAACTTTTTTGCCGAAAAACTGCCAATTAGCCCGCATTTTCACCAGCTAAAGGCTGGGTTGGGTGATAATAGCCAGATCATTCTGTCTAGTTTCCGCTTGACGGTGAGCAGTGGATATATTAATTAAGTAGGTAGGCGTTAAAAACTATCAGATGCCCCCCTTATTAAGGGGGGATTAAGGGGGGATCGGCACCCCCCTTATTAAGGGGGGATTAAGGGGGGATCGAACCTAAAATCCATTTTTAATTTAATTATAACCAGCTACTTAATATTATCATTTTATAGGATAATTGTCTTATGCCTATCACTGCCGCCCAACTAAAAACTATTGTTACTGGCGATGAGTCCGCTAGAGCCGAATCTCTGCGAACGATCCTTAACTATCCCGTACTAGAAAGGGACTCCCAAGGGTCAAGGTTTTGGTATTTGCGTCCGGGGGGCAACCCAGAAGATGCCGCAGAAACTTGTCCTATTGCTGTTGGTTTTTATCAGGAATTAAATCGAGGAACAGACCAAGAAATTAAGCAGTTTCTCACTTCAGAGCCACAGCAACAGGAAATCTATGGTCACTATATTGGCAGAATTGCTGAGGATCAACCTGTCATGTATTTACTTTTCCCATTTTCCCCTTTTGAAGAGGAGTTAGGGGGAATTAAAAATCAAGCTAGAGTAGCTTTTATCTTACCCACTGAGGGGGGATTACGGCAGCGGGGGATTCAAACTTTTGCCTTTGAGGATGAGGATTTAAGGGCGAGGTTAGCACGGTTACATTGGGATGAATTAGCAGATAAAATTCTTGAAAAAGCTCTTAATTTAATCCCGCAAGTTGATTGGATTTTCTATAAACCTGCTGAAACTGCTCAGGAGTTAGCCCACGAATTAGCCGCAGTTACCCAACGCATTGAACGGGCGATACCTGATGTTTATAGTCAGGAAAATCAAGGGGGTTATTTACATAAATTATTAGAGAGTTTTCGGAAAGAGTTATTGCCCAATCTCAAGCTAAATTCTGAGGATCAGAAAGATTATAGTTTTAGTGATATTTACGCTCAAACTATTGCTTATGGTTTGTTTACGGCGCGGGTATTTAGTTATGTCAAGAATCCGAAACGAGATTTTAATCGCTACCATACCTGGCAAGAATTACCAGAAACTAACCCTTTTTTAAGGCAGTTATTTAAAGATGTTTCCCAGCGTCCGGCGGCGGAGTTGGGGGATGAGTTAATTGATAGTATCGGTGAGGCGTTTGGCATCCTCAGAGCGGCAAAAATGGAGGCAATCTTAACGGATTTTCGCAATAAGATGAACCGCGAGGATATTGTTATTCGCTTTTATGAGGACTTTTTAGCGGCTTATAAGCCTCAAATGCGGGAGAAAAGGGGGGTTTATTATACTCCTGAACCTGTGGTGTCTTATATAGTGCGTTCCGTTGATGAGTTGATTAAGGATAAGTTTAATAAACCGTTGGGAATTGCGGACCCAGAGGTGATGATTCTTGACCCTGCTTGTGGGACGGGGACGTTTTTATTATGGGTATTTCAGTTGATTCATAAGCGGTTTGAGGAGAATCCGGTCGCGTTGACGGCAGGGTTAGCAGATAAGTCTTGGTCGGGGTATGTTTCGGAAAGGTTATTACCTCGGATTTTTGGCTTTGAATTGTTGATGGCTCCCTATGCAATTTGTCATCTAAAGTTGGGGTTATTTCTGGAGGAGACAGGTTATCAGTTTGCGAGTGGCAAGCGGTTAGGGGTTTATCTGATTAATACTTTAGAGGATATTAAGTTAAGGGAAGAAAAGCAGCAGTTAACTTTAGCTTTCCCCCAAATGGAGGAGTTAATAGCAGAGGAAGCAAAAGCAGGTTCTCGGATTAAGAAAAATGAACCGATTATGGTTGTTATTGGCAATCCTCCCTATTCTGGTCATTCGGAAAATAATAATGAGTGGATCAAAAATTTAGTTAATGATTATTACTTTATTGATGGCAAGGGTTTAGGTGAGAAAAATACGAAATGGTTACAGGATGATTATGTTAAATTTATCAGGTTTGCACAGTGGCGAATTGATAAAAGTCAAAAGGGAATTTTAGCTTTTATTAATAATCATGGTTTTTTAGATAATCCTACTTTTCGAGGCATGAGACAACAGTTAATTAATACTTTTGATGAGATTTTTATTTATGATTTACATGGTAACAGTAAGAAAAAAGAAACCGCTTTAGACGGTAGTAAAGATGAAAATGTTTTTGATATTCAGCAGGGGGTTAGTATTGGTATAATGGTAAAAAGCATGGATGTAAGTTAACTCATGGCTTTGCTTGATCCTAAGACGGTTATTTCTCCAGCTAAATTGAAAGATTATCTTTTAGTGTTATTGCCTAAAGATGATAAATCACAATATTTAGCTCAAGCTGGTTATAATCAAGATAATTGGGTACAATTAGAAAAAGATTTAAGAGAGCAAATCCTTACTTTAGAAGCAACTCCTACCACTAAAACTAAATATGGTCAAAAATATGAAATTATTGGTAATTTAAGAGGAGTTAATAATAAGATTCTCTCAGTCAAAACCATTTGGATGGTTACACCTACTGAAACAAAATTTGTTACTTTATTTCCGTTTGAAGGAGGTTAGAGCATGAAATTTAGTTTATTTACCCAAGTTCGTTTAATTGAAGATTTACCTGAGTATGGTTTAAGTCAGGGTGATTTGGGTACTATTGTTGAACATTATCCCAATCCTGAAGGAGAAGATGGTTATAGTTTAGAGGGGTTAATTCCTCTAAATACGGTAGAAGTGTCTGAATCTCAAATTGAGTTGGTGTCCATGGGGATAACGAAAAAACAAGCAGTTTCTTTTTAGTGTTATTTTTGTATGACAAGTTCGGTAGAACCCAAATATGTTCTAATATAATGGAGTAAAAATATGAACCTTTTGCTAGAGATGAAGCAAAAGCAACAAGTGATTTAGATTTATTAGTAGAATTTCAAAGAAAAGTTACCTTTGATAAATATATGGAAGTTTTTTTTAGAAGATAATTTGGGTTTGTCTGTAGATTTAGTAACAAAAAAAATGTTAAAAACCCAAGTTATTAACTCTATCAAAGAGGAGGCTATTTATGTCTCGTAGTTTAAAGCTATATTGTGATGATATCTTAATTAGCGGTTGGGGGTTTATTTAATTAACACTCTAGAGGATATTAAGTTAAGGGAAGAAAAGCAGCAGTTAACTTTAGCTTTACCCCAAATGGAGGAGTTAATAATAATCATGGCTTTTTAGATAATCCTACTTTTCGAGGCACGAAACAAAAGTTAATTAATACTTTTGATGAGATTTTTATTTATGATTTACATGGTAACAGTAAGAAAAAAGAAATTTGTCCTGATGGTAGTAAAGATGAAAATGTCTTTGATATTCAGCAGGGGGTTAGTATTGGTATAATGGTAAAAAGCTTAATGACACCATGAAGCTACCGAACCCTGAAGGAGCTATACTAGGAGATAAGCTAGAATGTTATTGTTTGAATTTTCAGCATAGCGTAGGCAAGTATAAAGCCTTTCGGTTAAACTAATGTTTGTATTGTTTATCAGTGGGGTACACTAATGAATACAGTTGAATTAAAACAAGCAAAAAATCAATTTAATGATTTATTGGAAGCTGTCCTGAAAGGTGAAGAAATTATTATTACAGAAAATAATCAACCTGTAATTAAATTAAGTCCTGTCAAGTTAGCCAAGAAACCACCGCGTCAACCCGGAAGTGCTGCGGGAAAAGTTTGGATAGCCGATGATTTTGATGCTCCTTTAACTGATTTTGCAGATTATATGTAATTATGCTCAAAGTTTTAATAGATACTCATGTATTTCTTTGGTATGTCACTAATAATAAACAATTGCGAGATAACCATAAAATTATGATTAATGAAAGAGAAAATCTGGTTTATCTTAGTCAAGCTAGTATTTGGGAAATAGCTATCAAATATAGTCTAAGAAAATTAACTTTTGATACACCTTTTCGAGAATTTATTGAGTCACAAATTCAGATAAATGATTTTCAGATTTTGCCTCTTAATTTACTACATTTTGAACAAGTAGCTCAATTACCTTTTCAGCATCAAGATCCTTTTGACCGGATGATTATTGCTCAAGCAATAGCCGAAAATGTTCCTGTTATTAGTTATGATCAGGTATTTGATTGTTATATAGTTAAACGTTTATAAAAAGAGGAGGTTTAATCATGGCTAAAATCTATCACGCTCATTTATACGGTTTAAGAGAAGATAAATATCAAATATTAAAAGAAAATACGGTTAACTCTACTAATTTTCATGAGGTTAACCCTCAATCTCCTTTTTATTTGTTGATTCCTCAAGATACTGATTTATTTGGTGAATATGAACAAGGATTTAAACTAACAGAGTTTATGAACGAATATTCTTTGGGATGTCTTACCAAAAGAGATAAATTAGTAATTAATTACTCTATTAATTCAGTAAAAAAACAAATCGCCAGTTTTCTTGATCCAGAGAAAACGGACAATCAGTCTGCACAAGAATTTAATTTAAGACTTGTTGATAACGATATGTGGAACACAAATATGGCAAGAAAATCTGTAGATGTTAATCAAATAGTTAAATATATTAAATCCGAGTGTTTTAGACCGTTTGATAATAGATTTATTTTTTATCACGAAAAGTTTGTTGCTCGTTTAAATCGTCGTATTATGCAACATTTAGATCAGAAAAAGAATATAGCATTAGTAACTGTTCGTCAGTTAGCTTCATTACCATTTGAGCATATATATGTAACTGATAATCTTACCGATCAACATATTATCTCTGTTAGAACAAAAGAAGGGGGGGTAATTTTTCCCCTCTACCTCTACCCAGACTCCGATAAAGCTCAAGAACTCCAACAAGAAAAACGTCCCAACTTCTCCCCAGACTTTCTCAAAACCCTAGAAACAAAACTCGGTTACTTACCTACACCAGAAACAATCTTTTACTACATCTACGCCGTCTTTCATTCTCCCACCTATCGCAGCCGTTACGCCGAATTTCTCAAGATAGACTTTCCCAGAGTACCCCTCACCAGCAACGATAACCTATTCCGTCAACTCGCAGAATACGGAGAACAACTGGTACAGCTTCACCTGATGACATCTCCTAAACTTGATCCTCCCTTAGCCCCCTCTTCAAAAAGGGGGGGAGTGGAAGCCCCCCTTATTAAGGGGGGTTGGGGGGATCTATCTTTTGTGAGTAAAAGCGATAGAATTGTAGCGGCAGGACATCCCAAATATAGCAAAGGAGAAGTCCACATTAACAAACAAGGAGACTGTTTTAGAGGAGTACCTGAAGCAGTTTGGAACTTCTATATTGGCGGTTATCAAGTTTGTCAGAAATGGTTAAAAGACAGAAAAGGACGCACCCTATCAGATGAGGATATACTGCACTATCATAAGATAGTAGTAGCCCTAGCCGAAACCATCAAATTAATGCAGTTAATCGATGCTGCGATTCCGGGTTTTCCTATTGAGTAATTAAGGAAAAATTATCATGAATAATATCGAAATTAAGCAAAAAATAAACGAAAAACTTGACCTACTAAACACAGAAGAATTAACTCTGATCGACAATTTATTAAATCAGATTACCTCTTTTATCACAACAAAAAAAACTCTGAATATTCCAGCAAAAGATGGTTTAGACAATGAGGATCCTTTAGCAGACTTAAGAAATAGTGATTTTATTGGTTGTTTTGCTGATGAACCAGATTTAGCGGCAAAATCAGAGGAAATCGCCCAAGGTATTTTGTCCAGAAAAGATATTGGGTAATTATGATTATTGCTGATACAGGTTTTTTTGTTGCTTTAGGGAATAAAAACGATAATTTTCATGCCAAAGCCAAACAAAAACTTGTCACATTAAAAGAGCCATTAATTACCACTTATCCAGTGGTGGTAGAAACCAGTTATCTTCTTTGGGAAAGATGCGGAAATGATGCTCAATTCAAATTTATACGTCAATTAACTCAAGGGAGTATTAAAATTTTTCATCTAGAAAATATTCATTTAGAACGAATGCTAGAATTAATGATAAAATATTTGAATTTGCCAATGGACTTAGCTGATGCTTCTTTAGTAGTATTAGCTGAAACAATTCAAGAGAACAGAATATTAACCACAGATAGGCGAGATTTTACTGTTTATCGTTGGCTAAATAATCAAACATTTGAACTTTTACTTTAAGAAGAGATGAAAATGACAGCGATTGAATTACAAAGAAAGGGATTTAAGGCTTTAGTTGATGCTTTAGGTATTGTGGATGCTATGCGCTTTATTCATCAATATGATAGCGGTAGTGGTGATTATACCAAAGAGTGCCATCAGTGGTTAGATCAGTTAACAATTGATGATTTCCATAATTATGTTCGACAAAAACGCCAAAGCCAAAAATAAATAAAACCGCTAGGGACGCACCCTATCAGATGAGAACATACTGCACTATCATAAGATAAAGGAGATGATTAGATTATGACTGCTACTGTTATCGATATTGGAACTTTAATTATTAGTAGCCCTGAAACTTGTGGTAATCGGCCTCGCATTGCCGGGACGCGAATCACAGTTGGGCGTATTGCAACGCTATGGAAACAAGGACTTAATGCTGAAGCGATTCAAAATGAATATCCCCATATAGAACTGGCAAAAATTTATGCCGCTTTAGCTTATTATCATGCTAATCGAGAAGAAATTGAACAACTTTTGGCTCAAGACCAGACAGATTATCAGCGATATAGTCAACTTTATTCACAGTCGCCAGGTTCTCATTCATGACCCAACTGAGGCTATATCTGGATGAAGATATGATGTCACACTCGTTAGTTCAAGCTTTAGCTAATCGAGGTGTCGATGTAACGACTGTCTTAACAGAGGGTCGAGAGGGTTTGAGTGATGAGGAACAATTAAAATGGGCAGCGTCTCAAAACCGTGTTATTTGCACAGCCAATGTTGCTGATTTTGTGCAATTACATATTCAATTCATTGAGACTAACGAAACTCATAGGGGAATTTTGATTATTCCTCAACAGCAGTACTCAATTAGTCAATGCTTGCGGGGTTTAATGACATTCATCTCTGCTTATAAGCCTGAGTCCGTAACCAACCAAATTTACTTTTTAAGTAGTTTCTTGATATCCCCATGACCCAAATCTACCACAGACACCTCTACTGCACCCGCGACAGCAATTATGACTGGTTACTGCATCATGTTCACTACTACTATATTGGCGGTTATCAAGTCTGTCAGAAATGGTTAAAAGACCGCCAGGGACGCACCTTGTCAGATGAGGACATATTGCACTATCATAAGATAGTGGTCGCCCTAGCCGAAACCATCAAATTAATGCAGTTAATCGATGCTGCGATTCCGGGTTTTCCTATTGAGTAAATTTAGATTGATAAAGGATAAAAAAATGACAAAACAATTAACCGTTATTTTTGATGGTAAAGTCTTTCATCCTGAGACAGATATAGACTTAAAATCTAATACCCGTTACCTTATTTCCATCGTCTCAGAAGCAGAAATACCAGAAAAACCTTCAGGAGATGCTTGGGACATTTTAGAAGATATGGCTGGAACTATTGAAGCCCCAGAAGACTGGTCAAAAGAACATGATCATTACCTTTATGGAACACCGAAACGAGAGGTAAATGATGAGTAAAGAAAGACTGTTTATCGACACAGCATTTATTCAAGCAGTTCTGAATAAGCAAGACCAATATCATGCCCAAGCCTTAAAATTATTACCTAAGGTTAAAAATGCCTTAGAAGTTTGGACTACTGAGGCAGTTTTAATGGAAGTAGGGAATGCTTTAAGTACATTTAATCGTCAAAAAGCTACTAATTTTATCAAACAATGTTACCATACACAAAACATGAGAGTTGTCAATATTAGTCCTCAACTTTTTCATCAAGGATTGACTCTTTATGAATCTCGATTAGATAAAAACTGGGGATTAGTTGATTGTATTTCTTTTGTTGTTATGGAGCAACAACATTTAACCGATGCTCTAACGACTGATCGTCATTTTATCCAAGCAGGGTTCCAAGTTTTATTAGTTTAGTAAACCTTTAATAATATTTCACATACCGAGGGAGATAAGGAGACATATCGATAATTTATTAAATCAGATTACCTCTTTTCTCATATCTTGGCGGTTATCAAGTTTGTCAGAAATGGTTAAAAGACAGAAAAGGACGCACCTTGTCAGACGAGGATATACTGCACTATCATAAGATAGTAGTAGCCCTAGCAGAAACCATCAAATTAATGCAGTTAATCGATGCTGCTATACCTAGTTTTTCCATCAAGTAAATATAGTCAGCAAGATTTATGCTCGAAACCGTAATCCAAGACTTGATAAAACAACAACGCCCCTACTACCACCCTCAAGGGGATTACATCAAAGGAATTAATAATAACTATTGGCTGATTTTTAAACATCGAGATGCAGAGAACCTTTTACAAAATATAGTGAGTTTTTTGGGATTAAAAAAACATTCTACCTATAAGCTATTTCGGATAGATATTAATATAGCCCATATCTTTGAATATACCCCCAAACGAGAGGGGAATATCCCCAGCATTGCCTTGCTACGCACCAGTAAATTAACCATTATTGAACAATTCTTAAACCTCGAAAATGCCAGCAAAGAAGAAAGCTTAATTCGTGGAACATTTATCGAAATAGAACATAAAAAAAGACGTAGATTTAATTTACCCGAACAGCTAGACAAATACAATCAATTTATTGCTGCCTATTTAGAACGTACTAAAATCTATAGAAGAAGTACCGCCTACTTTAATAGTGGAGTTCTCAAACTTTATGAAGAACCTCTTTTTAATTTAGTCTTAAATGAAGGTCAGATTAAACTCTTAATGGACTGGCAAGGCTTCACCAATAAACGAGATGTTCAAGAATTAGAAAAACTCCACAACCCCGAATATCGTCAACAATATATTACCCGAACTTTAACCGAATGTTTACAAGGACTAGCTGATAAAACCTTTAGCAGTACCACTATTCTAGCGGAATTAGTTAGGTTGGGAATCCTTACCATCAAACTTGTTAAAATGCAAGAAACTAGAGGTATTTATCATAAAAAAACAGGGATTTTAACCGATAGTTTAGGTAACTCTATTTTACATGAAGGCTCAGATAACTTCACTGGTGCTGCTCATAGTAGTAACGCCGAGAGTATCACCTTTTTATATTACTCAGACTCCTTAGATTTAGAGACAATTCAACAGTCAATAATCGAATTTGACCAAGAATGGCAAGAGCCAGAATTAAGCTTTGATTTAACTCAAGAATTTTTGCAACAAGTCTTAGCAGAAAAACAGCGCCGACAACAACAAATTCAACCTCAAATAGAGACAATTAGTCCTCAAGAATTTCCCGCAGGCGCAACTACAAATATTAAAATTAAGGGTAAAAACCTAGACAAAATTGAAGAAATTGAGATTCCCGATAATCCCTTAATCGCAGTAGAAATAGAGGAAAAACAACCCCATCTCCTAACAGGAACTGTCACCGTTGATCCCGAACATCCCTCCACTTCTTTAAAAACTTTTAGAGTCAAAGAGAAACAGGGAACTTATCAGATTACGCCAAATCAAGCCCCAACTATTAAACAAGAAATAACCTTACCTGAATGGGAAGAAATAGCCGGATTTAAACAAGCGATTGAACTAATCCTACAGGGAAAACAGGGAACCCCCGATGATTTTCTCTACTGGTTAGCCCAACAACGCCCCCACCTGCTCAACATTCAATCCAGTAACATTTTAGATCGACTGGTTAATCAAGACATCCTGTTTGAACATCAAAAATCCGGCGCACAACATTGTTTGAGAGTCATGCAGAACTTTGGCGTAGTGGTTTGTGCCGATGCGGTAGGCTTAGGAAAAACCCGCCTTGCGGCTGCGGTAACAAAACTCTACCTAGAAGAAAATCCTCAAACTAAAATTGCCATTATTGCTGCCAAAAAACTCCACCCGAACTGGGAGAGAGAAATGGCAGAATTAGGATTGATCGCCAAGAAACACTACGAACTCTACAATAAAAACCTAATGAGTCGTGGCGGCGATCGCTTTTATGATGAATTTACCCGCCATGGGGGTGCGGCAGATTTAGTCATCATCGATGAAGCTCATGAAGGCATCCGTAACTATAACAACCGCATCCATAAAACCTGCCTGCAAATTAAAGAACACGATCGCCAGATTGAAAGACAAAGATATTACCTGCTCCTGACGGCAACCCCTTGGAACAACCGCCGCGAAGACATCTATAACATCCTTTCTCCCTTTCTCACCCGTCCCGAAGGCTTCCAAGAATTAGGCTTTCCCCCCGAAGTCAAAGAATGGTTTGCCAGCCGAGAAATAGGAATAGAAAACTTTACCGATACCACCAATATTTTCCGGCGCACCTATCGAGAACTCTTCTTACAGCGTACCCGCAAGATGTTGAGAGAAGCCACCCCAGACTTACAACTCTATGCCCAACGCCTTGCCCAATGGCTGCCCGTCCAATTTGAACCAGAAACCGAACAAGCATTAGAACGGATCTTCAGTCAGTTTGAAGATAATCTGTTTATTCCCTTTGCCGACCCGATCCGTTACTTAACCAGCACAGTGGAACAGCGTTCTTTACTGAAAAACCAGCGCCGGATGTTTTTACAACGGGCAGAGTCTAGTATGTATGCTCTACGACGAACCATTAAAAACTTTAGCGATCGCATTTCCTTACTCAAACAGCAACTCGAACAAGTCACCCCGGATGCCGAAGGGTTAAAACAATTTCTCTTACAACATTACAAATTTCAAGCTGAAAAAACAGGAAGAGAAACCGACTGGTTGGGGATAGAAGAAAATGGGGATGAGGATTATTGGGAAGACGAAGAAGATGAAGAAGAAACTGACAGCAACAAAGGGGAAAAACGTCAACAGTTACGCCGCTCTATTGACCTAGCCACCGATAAACTGAAAAATAATCCCCTAGAAGCTAAAAATATCTATAACCGCATTCTCGCTGACTGTCATAGTGATTTAGAGCAACTACAGCAGATTTCAGTCCTCTTAGCCAATGAATTTGTCACCGACCACAAACGACAGCAAGTTAGCCGGAAAGTCATGGAATTAGTTGCTGATGGTCACAAAGTTTTACTAATTTCTACTTTCTCCGATACCGTCATTGATTACTACCGCTACATGAGCCAAAATCAGGTCATTGCCTCCAAAGGAATTGGCATGGCAATGGGCAGTCACAAACTTTACTACATCGATGAAAAATCGGTTAAGATTGCGCCAAACAACGCCCTCAAAGGAAACAACCAGCAAACCGGACTCCAGCGCCAACAATTATTCCGTTTATTTGCCCCCGAAGCCACTTGTAAAAACCCGAACGAACGCCCTTTACTAGAACAGGAAATAGCCGTCCTCATCGGTTCAGAAACCCTCTCCGTCGGTCAAAACCTGCAAGATGCCGACTATCTAATTAACATTGACCTCCCCTGGAATCCCATGGTCTTGGAACAGCGCATCGGCAGAATTGATCGCCCCAAATCCCATCCTTGCCAATATATTTACATCTATTACGCCAACAGTGAAAGTCAACTACTCAGACAAGCGGGCCGACTAGCTAACCTGAATAAGAAACTAATTGGGGAACTAGCCAAAGATGACAAAATTCCCCATATCAGTAATGTAGAGGAGTTGGGCGCTTCCGTTTATGGCGATACCTACTTTGACGATCAAATTCTCCCCGGTTATATTGACTTCATCCACAGTCTAATTAAAGCCCGACAACTCGAACAAGAAAGTTTTCAAGAACAAACCTATCAAAAACAAGAAACTAGCCGCAACCTCTACAGTCAAAACGAGCTTTTGCATAGTGAAGAATTGCGGAAGCTCTACGAAAGATTAGGAGAAAAATATCAGCCCAATCCCCTAACTATCGGTCAATTTACCACCTCGGAATTACCCACCAGTGTGGTCGCCTTGACTCTCGATTACTTTGACCCTAATGGTCAACAAATTCCCGAACAAAATCAACTAATTTATTGGAACGATCTAAGCAGAGAAAATGATGGTTTGGGAGTGGCAATCGCCACAGCTTTCAAAACTCCTCAAGCCAGCCAGATTGTCCCCGCGAAACCAATCATTAACCTAGCCCAGCAGCTTTATGAACAACTGGTTCAAGTTAAACAAAAATTAAGCCAAGACCTAGAAGAAACTGCTATTTTAGAAAATATCCAACTCAATTCAGAACGACTAAGTAGGATTCAAAAGCGCATCCAAACTATGTCAGCTTTTCCCGCCAACGTTAACCGAAAAATGGTTAAAAATACCCTAAATAAATTGAGCCAAGCTAAAGGAACAAAGAAAGTGCAAAAACTGCTCAAAGATTACACTGACGGTGAACCAAGCCAACTCGATGATCAAAAATTTATTCTGGGGTTGATTCAGGGTACAGAACAGCTTAATTTACTGACCTTTGATACTGCTAAACCTTCCAGTTTAAAACTTTCTCTTTCAGCCATGTTACTGAGAATTTGGCTCTTCTAGGTTCTGTGTGATAAGTTTAACTTACTATATGATCGATCGATCTTTGTGTCCTTTGTGTCTTTGTGGTTCGCTCCACTCCCTCGCTAGGAGTAATGTATCTTAGAATACATTTTACCCACCAAACCTAAGAGAGCCATGAGGCAAGGAGCAAGGTTTTCTTTTCACTGATTACTGTTGACTGAAAAGACTCCCCCACAGCCATCTTACTCCGGGGAAAATCGCTATAGAATAGATAAAAAAGAGAATTGCGAGGAAAAAACTCTGTCTTTTAACCCGATTGTCATTCCCCCTTCCCCGGAAAATCCCGCTCGCTATCTAGTGATCATGCTGCACGGTTGGGGTGCAGATGCCATGGATCTGGCCCCCCTTGCATCGATGTTGGATCTGGCTGATTGTCAATTTTTGTTTCCTAATGCTCCCTTGGATCATCCCCAAGTGCCGGGGGGACGCGCCTGGTATGCGTTAGAAACCTCCGATTATCAAGGTTTAGCCGCTAGTCGTCAACAGTTGCACGATTGGATTATTTCCCTAGAAGCAACTACCGGCATTCCCCTAGAGCGGACTTTTTTGACCGGTTTTTCCCAAGGGGGAGCGATGACCCTGGATGTGGGTTTATCCTTACCCTTGGCGGGATTGGGTTCCCTGAGTGGTTATCTGCACGGTGAACCCCATCCCCAGGGTCCACAAAATGTCTTAATTGTTCATGGTAAGCAGGATCCCGTCGTTCCTATCGCTGCCGCTCGTCAAGCCAGGGATTTACTGCTTGGTTTGGGGGTTAACGTCGAATATCACGAGTTAAATATGGGCCACGAAATCCCGATTCCGGCGCTGACTATATTACGCCAATTCCTCCGCAATCGTCTGGAAACTGCATGAATAATGCTCGTCAGCTGGCTTTGCTGATTTTACGCGATATCGATCGCTCCTCCGCCTATCCCGATCGCGCTCTTGATCGCCATTTGTCCGCTAGTTCCTTAAATTGTCTTGACAAAGCCTTGACAACGGAGATTGTTTATGGTACAATGCGCCGACAAAGAACTTTGGATGCGCTGCTCGATCGCCTGGGGAAAAAAACCGCAGCCCAGCAACCCCCAGATTTACGGCGAATTCTCCATATTGGTCTTTATCAACTGCGCTATCTCTCCCAGATTCCCCCATCAGCGGCGGTGAATACGGCGGTAGAATTAACTAAAATCAGTCATTTAGGCAAATTAGCGGCGGTGGTTAACGGAATGCTGCGGCAATATCTCCGTTTAACTGCTAATGGCGACGATCCTTTACTTTTACCGGAAAATACCGCTTCTAGATTGGGTATTCTCCACAGTTTCCCCGATTGGTTGGTGCAATTGTGGTTAGATCGCTTTAGTGTTACGGAAACGGAACAACTGTGTCAATGGTTTAATCGCTCTCCTGACCTCGATATTCGGATTAATCCCCTGAAAACTAGCCGAGAAGCCCTAGAAAATGAGTTAGAATCAGCCAATATAACTTTTCATCATCTTAAATTACCTCTAGCTTGCCGTTTAACCTCTGGTTTAGGCAATATTGAGCGTTTAGAGGGATTTCGAGCCGGAAATTACACCCTACAGGATATTAGCGCCCAATTAGTCACTTATCTACTCGATCCCCAGCCCGGAGAGACAATTATCGACGCTTGTGCGGCACCGGGGGGAAAAACCACTCATATTGCCGAATTAATGGGCGATCAGGGTAGAATATTAGCCTGTGATCAAACGCCATCCCGTTTAAGACAGTTAGAAGCCAATATTAAAAGATTAGACTTAAAAGCGATCGAAATACATCTAGGGGATAGTCGCGATCGTCCCCAGTGGTGTGGCATCGCTGATCGTGTACTAATCGATGCTCCCTGTTCAGGATTGGGAACCCTGCACAAGCGTCCTGATATACGTTGGCGACAAACACCGGAAAATTTACCTGTACTAGCCAAACGACAGGGGGAACTTTTAGCCTCGGCTGCCACTTGGGTAAAACCGAAGGGAATCTTAGTTTATGCCACTTGTACTTTAAATCCGTTAGAAAATGAAAGAGTGATCGAGCAGTTTTTAGCCGCTCATCCCGATTGGAAAATGGCCACTCCTGACTCTAATTCATGCGTCTCAGAATACTATACAGAAACGGGAGCGATCGAAGTGTTACCCCATCGACATAATCAAGACGGTTTTTTTATGGCTAAGTTAGTCAAGGAAGTGTGGGATGAAAAATAAACAATTACTGAAAATTCTCATCGGTGTTGCTTGGATTGATGGTGTCATTCAACCATCAGAAAGAAATTATTTACGACAGGTAGCTGTGAGGGAAAAACTTGATGATGATCCGGAGATAAAACCACTATTATCGGAACTAAAACCAGTTAAAACCAGTGAATGTTATCGATGGTTAGAGTCCTATTTAGGCGATAATCCTAGTCCAGAAATCTATCAAGATCTACTAACATCGATTAGCACTTTAATCTATAGCGATGACGACGTGGACGTACAGGAAGCGAAATTATTAACCAAAGTGCAGAGTTTTGATCCGACTCACGATAGCCATCGATCGATTTTAGATAAATTAGTGACGGGAATTCAGAAATTGTACCACAGGGCAATTAATGAAAGTAATTAAGGAGTAGCTATCAGTGATGAGCAGGTCAAAAAATTCCCCGATAAAAACTGATAGCCGCTCCCTAGATTTTAGGTAATAACTGTGGGTTGTTCCCGTCCAGTAGATTGACGAATTTGACCGATTTCTTCAGCTAAATCAATTAACGGCTGTAGGGCCTTTTGGGTGTCGATATCGTGTTTACTTGCGTCCGGTTCATAACTTTCTAGATAAACCCGGAGAGTTGCTCCTTTAGTTCCCGTACCGGATAGACGATAAATAATCCGAGAACCATCGGTAAAACCAATGCGAATACCTTGATTTTTACTCACACTACCATCCACGGGATCCGTATAGCTAAAATCATCGGCATATTCCACTTCATAGTTACCAAATTGTTTACCCTTAAGGTCTAAAACCAGCTTCTGGAGACGTGCCATCATCTCTTTTGCCGGTTCTAAGGCGACTTCTTCATAATCATGACGAGAATAGAAATTACGACCAAATTCTTGCCAATGACTGCGAACAATTTCCTCTACAGATTCCCCTTTAACTGCCAAAATATTTAACCAGAAAAGAACCGCCCATAAACCATCTTTTTCGCGAATATGATTGGAACCCGTGCCGAAACTTTCCTCACCGCAAAGGGTTGCTTTCCCCGCATCTAACAAATTACCGAAGAATTTCCAACCGGTGGGAGTTTCATAACAGTCAATTCCCAGTTTAGCCGCTACGCGATCGGCCGCCGCACTGGTGGGCATCGATCGCGCCACTCCCGTGATACCATTTTGATAGCCCGGTACTAGATGAGCATTGGCTGTTAGTACCGCTAAACTATCACTAGGGGTAACAAAAAAATTCTGACCGAGGATCATATTGCGATCGCCATCTCCATCGGAAGCAGCCCCAAAATCGGGAGCCTCTTGACCGAAGAGAATTTCTACCAGATCATGGGCATAGACTAGGTTAGGGTCGGGATGACCCCCACCAAAGTCCTCTAAGGGAATACCATTTAATACTGTACCCTTGGGCGCGCCTAAACGCTGTTCAAATAGAGCATAAGCGTAGGGACCGGTTACCGCATGGAGAGAATCCATGCACATTTTAAACTTACCAGAAGTGAGTAGGGTCTGAATGCGATCGAAATCAAAAATCTTTTCCATCATTTTGACGTAGGGAGTGACCGCATCGATCACTTCCACATCCATAGTTCCCAGTTTAAAGGAACCGGGGCGATCAAGATTAATATCGGCCCCTGAGAGGATTTTATAACTGCTAATCACCTTAGTCTCGGCATAAATTGCATCGGTGATATTTTCCGGGGCCGGTCCGCCGTTAGTAATATTGTACTTAATGCCAAAATCCCCCTCCGGACCGCCGGGGTTATGACTAGCGGAGAGAACAATACCGCCAAAAGCGTTATTTTCGCGAATTAACCCAGAAATAGCGGGAGTGGAGACAATACCATCGGTTCCCACGAGGATTCTACCGATACCGTTAGCGGCAGCGATTTTCAGGATAGTTTGAATAGCTTGACGGTTATAATAACGACCATCTCCACCGACGACTAAGGTTTGACCCTCGATACCGTCTAAAGTATTGAAGATAGCTTGAATAAAATTTTCCAGATAATGGGGTTGTTGAAAAACGGGAACGGATTTTCGCAATCCAGAAGTCCCCGGTTTCTGGTCACTAAAGGGTTTTGTGGCAACAGTTTCAATCGTCATAGTCTTTTCTTGATAGGCCGACGCAATTGTAAACTTAAGTATATAGCAGTAGGTTGACAGCCAAGAAATCGGGTAAGAAAGACAACGGTTCTATTGGGTTTGGTGAGTGAGTGGAAGGAACCACTCCAGACACAAAGGACACAGAGATCGATCGCTCCTATATAATTTAAACTGGTCGCAACGCGCTCGCTACGCGAGATCACACAAAGAATAAGAGAGCTAATCTAAGGATAGGGGGTTAAGATGGGTCTTAGCCGATAAATGAACCAGATTTGGGGGTATAAACCCCCAATAATAACCAATTTTAGCTATATCGCTTAATCGGCCCCTTCAATCGGTGCAAATCCCTGACGTTGAATATTCTCGCTGATGTGACGAGGTTCGAGGAATTGCAAGAGATAATCGGGACCCCCTGCTTTGGAACCTACCCCCGACATCTTGAAACCCCCGAAGGGTTGACGGGAGACAATCGCACCGGTGATTCCCCGGTTAATATAGAGGTTTCCCACTTCAAATTCCTGCATAGCTCGGTTAATATGGGCAGGAGTGCGAGAATATAAGCCACCGGTTAGAGCATAGTCGGTTCCGTTAGCTACAGCTAAAGCTTCCTCAAAATTGCTCACTTTGATAATTGCCACCACCGGACCAAAAATTTCCTCCATCGCTATTACCGCATCAGGGGGAACATTCTTAAAGACGGTGGGACTGACGAAATAACCTACCTCTGGAATCGGCATCTCTAGAGCCAATTCTGCCTCTTTTTTACCAGTTTCGATGTATTCCCGAATTCTTGCTTGAGCTTTCTCGTCGATAACCGGTCCTACTTCCGTACTCGGTAAATCCGTCGGCCCGATATTGAGGGACTTGGTAGCCTCGACAAAGCGATCAACAAAGCTATCATAGACGCTTTCCAGAACGATTATCCGCGAACAGGCCGAACATTTCTGGCCGGTGTAGCCAAAAGCGGACTTAACCGCACCGACAACGGCCTGATCTAAATCGGCACTCTCATCGACAATTAGGGCATTTTTGCCGCCCATTTCGGCGATAACTCGTTTTAGGTGTTTTTGACCCTTTTGCACGATAGAGGCATCTGTATAGATGCGACAGCCCACTTCTCGTGAACCGGTGAAGGCGATTAGGTGAACATCGGGATGGCTAACTAAATGCGCCCCCACCTGGGAACCTTTACCCGGGATATATTGGAAGACTCCGGCAGGAATACCCGCTTCTAGGAGAATCTCGGCAAATTTCGCCGTAATCACCGAGGAAGTCTCGGCAGGTTTCAATAGCGTGCAGTTACCAGCTACTAAAGCCGCTACTGTCATCCCCACCGCAATGGCTAGGGGGAAATTCCAGGGGGAAATCACTAAAGCAATACCCCGGGGTTGGTAGGAATAACGATTATTCTCGCCTGCTACGTCGAAATTATGCCCTAAATCCAGTCTTTCCATCTCGGAGGCGTAATAACGGCAAAAATCGATCGCTTCTGACACTTCCGGATCCGCCTGTTGGATAACTTTGCCCACTTCCAAACAAATCCAGGCCGATAACTCGTGTCGTCGCGCTTCCATCAAATCTGCCGCTTTTCGCAGTATTTCGGCTCTTTTTGCCACTGGAGTGCGTTTCCAAGCGGGAAAAGCCTGTTTAGCCGCTATGATCGCTTTTTCTGCCTGTTCTACCTCAATTAAGCCCACTTTTCCCACTATTTCCTGCGGGTTACAGGGATTAACGGAATTAATTTGAACATTGGTGGCGACGTATTCGCCGTTAATTAGGGGTAAATAGGTCTTACCGAGGGAATTTTTGACAAAAGTAAGGGCTTGACTCGCTTTATTTCGTAATTGCTCGTTAGCATAATCTGTATCGGGGGCATTAGGAAAACCGGGGATAATCGGGTTATCCTGGCCTAAAACCCGGGGGGCTGCGATTAAATCTTCCACGGGACGATCCTCCAAATTTTGCCGCAGGAAGGAACTATTAGCGGTATTTTCTAATAAACGGCGGATTAGGTAGGCCATACCGGGTAAGAGTTGTCCGTAGGGGGAATAAACCCGCACCCGATGACCCCGCTTCACTAACGCTTTGGCTAATTGGTCGCCCATGCCGTACAATACCTGCATTTCAAAGCGACGACGGGGAATTTCTAAACTTTCTGCGATCGCACAGGCCAAGGCTTGCGATCGCACGTTATGACTACCGATGGCGGCGTATAAATATTGATGATTTTCCAATAATAACCGCGTCATCCGTTCATAATTGGCATCGGTGGCCGATTTTTCGTTATATACCGGCTGTGGCCAATGATTTTGCCGAGATTTAATCGTTTCCTGATCCCAGTAAGCACCTTTGACTAGCCGGACAGTAAGGGGATAACCGCGCTTTTTGGCCCAATTAATTAAATCTTGTAAATCTTGGGCAGAATCTCTTAAATATGCCTGTAGGGTGATGCCAATATCGGTACGACTGCGAAATTCTTCTTCTAGGAGTAATTCTTTCAGGATAGCCAGGGTGAGGTTTTTATAAACGTACTGTTCCATATCAAAATGGACTGCCACCCCTAACTCCTGAGCGCGTCGCAACAGTAGGCGAATGCGATCGCAAACTTTCTCCTTACTGCCAATCGGATCTATGGGATCAAACTGAGAATAAAAGGCAGTTAGCTTGACAGAAACCTGCACTTGTGGTAATAAGTCGCCGTCCGCTTCATCAATTTGGCTAACTTTATTCCATTTGGTTGCTTCTTGAGCCAAATGGGTCATTAAATCCAGATAACTTTGTAGATAAACTTGGGTTTCCGCTTCAGTAATTACCGCTTCACCGAGGAGATCTATGGTAAAAGCCATTTTTTCCTTCCGCAGACGGGTGACAGTGCGAGTAATTTGCCCTAGGTCTTCCCCGGCGATATACTTACGAGCTAAGGTTTCTACGGATTTACTGATCAGACTGGCGGCCGTTTGAGCGGGTAGGGAGTTAGGATCACTAAAGTTGAGGATACTTTTCAGCGCACTGGGCAGTTCTACGGAAGCATCACCGAGGTATTGTTGGAGATGATTAGCGATCTCGGCATTACTGCGTAAAGCGGGTAAACAATCAATAAAACGGAATAATTGTACTCGTAAATTGGGGTTAGACATGGCCCAATCGAGTAATTTATCATCCCAACGCATTTGATCCTGTAAAGCAGACCAAAGACCTTTTTTTTCCCGAGTTTCGGCTAAAAGTTGTCTAGCGATCTCTTGGGTTTTAGTTTCGTAGTTTTGAGTTGAGTCGATTTGGATAACCACGGTGATTCAAGTAAAAAAAATTATCAACGGGATTCAGCTTTCAGCAAGCTACCGTCAGCCTTCAGCCTAAAATTCAGTTTTTGAGCTTTTTCAGCTGATTGCCGCTCTTAATGGCTCTTTTCTCTGGTTTATATTCTTACCGAAGGACTAATCAAAGCTAATAGCTGATCGCTTTTGCTGAACACTCTATTGTACTCGATCGAGCGGGGAAGTGGGGGTGTGGGGTGTGGGGTGTAGGGTGTGGGGTGTGGGGTGTGGGGGTGTGGGGTGTGGGGTGTGGGGAAGTGGGGAAGTGGGGAGAATAAATAAAAATAATCTCCTGACTACTGACTACTGATTACTGATTACTGATCACTGATTACTGATACCCGATAGTCCTTGTGTATTGTCGAAGCGTTTACTTATAATAACTTTAAAAAGATTTTCGGGATCATCGGTAGCCCTATGGCAAAAATTGAAACGAGAACAGAACCCATGGTTTTAAACATGGGACCCCATCACCCTTCGATGCACGGAGTTTTGCGCTTAATCGTCACCCTTGACGGGGAAGACGTGATTGACTGTGAACCCGTGATCGGTTATCTTCATCGGGGCATGGAAAAAATTGCCGAAAATCGCACCAATGTCATGTACGTTCCCTACGTTAGTCGTTGGGATTACGCCGCAGGGATGTTTAATGAGGCGATTACGGTCAATGCTCCCGAAAAATTAGCCGATATCGCCGTTCCCAAACGAGCGCAATATATCCGGGTGATTATGTTGGAACTCAACCGCATCGCTAACCATTTACTCTGGTTAGGCCCCTTTATGGCGGATGTAGGCGCACAAACTCCCTTTTTCTACATTTTCCGGGAACGGGAGATGATTTATGACCTCTGGGAAGCTGCCACGGGAATGCGGTTAATTAATAATAATTATTTCCGTATTGGTGGCGTGGCGGTAGATTTACCCTACGGATGGGTGGATAAGTGCGAGGATTTCTGTGACTATTTTGACCCCAAAGTGGACGAATACGAGAAATTAATCACTAATAACCCGATTTTCCGCCGTCGTATTGAAGGGATAGGCTGCATTACCAGAGACGAAGCGATTAACTGGGGTTTATCCGGTCCGATGTTGCGCGCTTCTGGGGTGAAATGGGATTTAAGAAAAGTTGACCATTACGAGTGTTACGACGATTTTGACTGGGAAGTGCATTGGGAAACCGCCGGCGATTGTTTTGCTCGTTATCTGGTGCGGATTCGGGAAATGCGCGAATCGGTGAAAATTATCCGGCAAGCACTGAAAGGTTTACCCGGTGGTCCCTACGAAAATCTGGAAGCAAAACGGATGGCAGAAGGGAAAAAATCAGCTTGGAATGATTTTGACTATCAGTATATCGCCAAAAAAGTCGCCCCCACTTTTAAGATTCCTAAAGGTGAACATTATGTGCGCTTGGAAAGTGGTAAAGGGGAATTAGGTATCTTTATCGTCGGTAATGATGATGTTTTCCCTTGGCGTTGGAAAATTCGGGCCGCCGATTTTAATAATCTTCAAATTCTGCCCCATATCCTCAAAGGGGTAAAAGTCGCCGATATTATGGCGATTTTAGGCAGTATTGATATTATTATGGGGTCAGTTGATCGCTAAATCTCCTTCAGGGTGGGTTATCTTATTAACTCACCCTCGTTTTGGTCTAGTCTCATGAAAAAAGCACATCGGCCTTTATTTCAGGTAATGTGCTTCAATCCCTAGTATTTATCTTCCTTAGTGGGTGTGAGTCTTTTTCCCCGCTTCCAATTGAACCTCAGTAATAGGGGGAAGAATCTTGCTTTCGGGAATCTTTAACTCCCCCACCTGAACACCCAAACTAGCCAAGGCAGTTAAAGTGGTGATGATGCGGCAAATCACGTCAATGTCCGCTTTATGTTTTTGCCAGAAATTTTCCTTTTTCATAGATTTTGCTCCTGTCGCCTTAGGGCTTGTTTTTTGAGGACAAGTTGATTAAAATGCTTTCAGCAAATGCTGGCAAAAGGGGATCAAAAAGTGGATCAGATCGTAGGTTGACGTTTGACGAGATTTATGTTAAGGTCTGGCGAAATCAGATTATCGGATGAAGATGTAGAAACCCTTCGTAAGGCTAAAGATGCTTATAAGGGAACCTATTCTTGTGCTTCGGAGAAAACAGAGAAAATATTAATAGAAGCAAGTCGATGGTTACTTGAGGCATTTCTCGAAGAATACCGTAGTCAAACAAAAACTTCCAGTTATACCATTCCATTAAATGTCTTGAAAGCTTGGATGACAGAATCTCAGCCAAAATCTAGAGCAACTAAAGAGGTTTTAAAACCAAAGGGTAAGAAATTGTACTTACAAAATGAATCGGATTTTAAAAGATTTGAAAATGAGAAGAAAAGCGAGTACAGAATTGAAGATATTAATGATAATTCAATTCATTTAACCTTAGAAGATATTAATGGTTTATTAGATTCGTCTATTTTAAAGGTAATTGGCATATCTGGAGATAGTTTGCGGTTTTGTACTGAAAAAAAATATGGACTAGGAAAAAAAGGGCGAACCTCTAAACAGTCTTATATTGTTCAAGCTTATTGCGAAGTATTAGGCCTAGATTTTGAAAGCTTACAATGTTGTCAACTTCATCATCAAAACCCAAAAGATCAACGAACAAATAATGGGAAGATTTATGATATTTTAACAGAATTTAATTACACTAATCTAGTAAAATTTACCAGTTCAATAGCTGCTAAACCTTTACGAGAAGGCAGTATTTATATTCCCCCTTGTCCTCATACATATCGTTTTTGGTGTTTACATCGTTTACACAAACAACTCTTTATCACTAATAATTTGCCCGTTAAACATATTGTTTTTAAATTTCAAGGAGATGGTCAGGAAGAATGGGATAGCTATAGTCTTCATGAACATTTTTTAAATAATTCTGGAGGAATTAAAAATTTAAAGACTAATAATTTTTGTTTGATTTTTGAAGGAATTGATTGTGCAGACTTTTCCCGTTTAAAAGACATTGATTCATTTTGGCAAAACTTAATTACCAACGCTCGTAAAATACAAAATAGTCCCATTCCGGGCTTTTTATTAATGATTTGGTTAGATTATGGAAAAAGTAATGATTGGAGAGATAAGGACAAATTATCAGAATTAAGTCCTATTCACCGCTTACAGATTGACTCTTGCTTTGAAAAACGGTCTTTTCAGGAAATTATTCCTACTTTTGCTCAACAACTTCAGTTAGGTTGTGACTTACAGGATGAAACCACAGAATTATTTAAATCTACCTTGCAGGAATTATGGCAAAATAGCAATGAAGGCAACATAGAAGACACACTGAAAGCTTTTTATCAACAATTTCAAGTAAAATTATCGGACGCAAAGAAATGGCTAAACTATCCTTAACTTACACGGGAGAAATTCAACCTAAATCGGATCTTTATTATGAACCGATTCAACAGAAAATTTATCCCTATGACGCAGGTGATGAGTTAATAGAAGTTGTTAACTTGGCTATTGAATTGGGAATGCCTTTGTTACTAGAAGGTGAGCCGGGATGTGGCAAAAGTCGTCTAGCTCATGCCTTAGTTCATGAATTTAATAATGGTCAGCAAAGTGGTCCTATAAAATATTATGAGTGGATAGTTCAATCTACAAGTAAAGCGGAAGATAGTCTCTATCAATATGATTATATTGGCCGTTTACAAGCTGCTCAAATTAGCGGAATTTTAAGCCAAAAAGAAATAGAAGAATCTTCTTCTGAGCAAAAAAATCCAGCTACTTCAAAGCAAAAAAATCCAGCTACTTCAAAAGATTGGGTTGATTTACAACCCTTGGGTAAAGCATTTAAACAAAGTAAAGATAAGCAAGAACAATCGGTAGTATTAATTGATGAAATAGATAAAGCAGATCGAGATTTTCCTAATGATTTACTTTTAGCCATTGAATCTCGTCGTTTTTTCATTAAAGAAACAGGAGAATTAATTCAAGCAAATGATCAAGCTTTTCCTCTGATTATCATTACCAGTAATCAAGAAAAAAACTTACCCAATGCTTTTCTGAGACGTTGCATTTATCACTATATTGAGCTACCCAACCAAGAAAGATTAAGAAAAATATTAACCGAACGGTTTACCGACGCTGAACAAGAGGTTATCATCAAAGCAGTGGACCGTTTTCAGGAAGTGAGAACATCACAAGACGAGACTAAATCTGAAGGAGAAAAAAAAGTTAGCACCAGTGAATTAATAGCCTGGTTTAAATCGTTGCTCAAGTACAAACCTGAAGAAATTATCGCCAAATTAAACGAGGACAAATTACCCCACGCTAGTGTTTTACTAAAAAGCCGTACCGATTTACAAGATTATGGAACAAGAGGTTAAAAAAGCCAATGAAATCCCCCCTACTTGACCTATTTTATCACCTCAGAGACGAAGAAGGATTTCTGCTGTCTATTGAACAATATTATCGGGTGGAAAATTACCTAATTCAAAAACTCGCCAATGATTCTGATATTGCTATTCAAGAAAATCCCAACTTAGAGAATCCTAAAATTAAACTTCTTTGTCAAGCTTTATGGGTTAAATCCCCGAAAGAAAAAGAAAAGTTTGATCAGGCCTGGACAGAGATGCTACAATTCCAACCAGAAATAAATATAGAAATAGCCAAAAAAACACCTATTCGCCATCCAGAAGAATCGATTAGCAAAATCATAAACCCGATGGATGATAGGGAATCTCCCTCATTAGAAATTACTCCTTCTGGGGATACACAAATAGCACCGGAGACTTCATTTCCACAAATTGCCACAGCTATTGAAAAGCGAAAAAAAATCACCTCCTTAGATAATCCTGATTATTATCCTATTGGCATCGCTAAGTTACAAGAAAGTTGGCAGCAACTGCGTCCATTACCCCTAGAAAGTCCTCGACAAACTTGGGATCTAAAAGCTACGGTGATGGCAACGGCTAAACGAGGTTTTTTTGATCAAATAATTTACCAAAAGAAACAACTTTATCGCCGAGAAATTATTATTTTTATTGATTGTTCTGACTCGATGATTCCCTTTGCAGGATTTGGTCGAATAATGAAGCAAACTTGGGCAAATGTTCCCCATTTTTACTTTGATAATCTGATTAGAGACGAGGTTTTACGACAAGAAAACGGTTGGGAAAGTCAATCTTTAACCAAAGTTCTCTCTAACTATTCTCCGGAAGTAACCAGTTGTCTAATTCTTAGTGATGCGGGTGCCGCTAGAAAACGTTATGTAGAAGAGCGCTTGAGTGCAACAGAAACCCTTATCCGACGATTTAGCCGAAGATTTAGCCGAGTCGCATGGTTAAACCCTTTACCCTATTATCGATGGTATGGGACAACTGCGATCGATATTGCTGATTTAGCTGAAGATATACCCAATTTTTCCATGTTTGAACTAACCACAGAGGACTGGGAAAACTTGATAACATGGCTAAAAGAAGAAGCTATCCCACCCCGTCATTTATTTAATCCTAATCAGTTTCAACAAGGGGATAATTGGGATGAGGATGAAGATTTTTTTAGCGCAGAAAGCCGTTTAAGATTATTTGAAAAAGAAAACGAACTAAACACCATAGAACTAGCGAAAAGAGCGGCATTTCCCCTTAGTTTATCCCCTAATTTACTTTATTATCTGCGTCAACATCAAGATAAAAATAATCAAGCTCCCTGGTATGCGATCGCTGATATTTTACTCTCCAGTTTAGTCCGCAAAATAGATCGAGAACTTTATGAAATGTCTCCCGATGTTCGTAAACTACTATTAGAAAAATTAACCCCAGAGGAACTCAAATCTCTGGCCTATCAGTTACAAACCTATATTCAGGAACAAATCGGTGATTATTGCTCACAATCGGTTTATTGGCAAAATCAACAATGGTTAGCTCTTGCCTACCTAAAACCCAGTCAAGCAGTCAATGAAATCAAACAGGTACTAGCAGAAGCTATCAAAAATAATAACCGAGTGCGTCTTGTGAGATTGACAGCTTTATTAAAAAATCTATCGGCTGCTTTAGCCGATTATGAACCCTTGTTATTGCTTAATAAACCGATTGCCGCCTATTCTAGAGGGGATTTAAACACCGTTGGCAATGTCCTTCAACTTTTCCCAGAAGACGAAGGAACCCTACAAAAACGTTTAATAGACAAAGTAGCCGCTATTGTTCCCTACAATGAAAACCTTTTTACCGCAGAAACGGTATTGGTTAATAAAACAGGCCAAGTTATCGAGAGAAAACCTGTTAAAGCCTATTTTTACGATGAAAAGCTTGCAGAAGTTGGCAACCGGAAAAAAGCTCAAAACTATATCCGCATGATGTATATTCCCCAAGGAGAATTCTGGATGGGAACGGAAGATGAGGAAATCGAAAGACTGGTTAAAAAATTTGATTCGAAAGTATTTACAAGGGAAAGACCACAACACCTAGTCAAAGTCCCCGCTTTCTACATGAGTCAAACCCCGATTACCCAAGCTCAGTGGAGAGCGATTGCCGCAACTGCTAAAATAGACATCGACCTAGAGACAAACCCCTCTAGCTTCATAGGGGATGAGCTACCCGTAGAAAGAGTCAACTGGTATCAAGCAACAGAATTCTGTAAACGACTATCAAGGGAAACAAAACGGGAATACCGACTTCCCAGTGAGGCAGAATGGGAATACGCCTGTAGAGCGGGGACAAAAACACCCTTTCATTTTGGGGAAACCATTACCGGGGAATTGGCTAACTACAATGCTGGCTATACCTACGCAGGGGAAGCGAAGGGAGAATATCGACAACAAACGACTCCCGTGGGACAGTTTCCCCCAAACGCTTTTGGACTGTACGATATGCACGGCAATGTCTGGGAATGGTGCGCCGATACTTGGCACGATAATTATGACGGTGCGCCGACGGATGGCAGTGCTTGGATAGAAAATGGGAATGATAATCGTTCTCCGTTGCGGGGCGTTTCTTGGTACTACTATCCGTATTACTGCCGTTCTGCTTTCCGCGACAACAACGCCCGCCGCGTCTACTACCACTACTTCGGCTACGGTTTTCGGGTGGTGTGCGGTGCTGGGAGGACCCTGTAACCCTTTTTCTCTTTTTTTCCCTTTTTTTTCCCTTATTCCCTTTTCCGGAATTTTTTTGGGAAAGTTATAGAACAAGTGTATTAGTTTGGGAGTTAGGGACTTGCGTGGGAATAATATCCCAATCGATCGGAGGGCGCAAGCTTTGCGCCCCTACAGTAACGGATTTTGTCCACAATGTAGGGGCGAACTGCGTTCGCCCACCGGCAATAATCGGCCCACCGACAATAATAATCGTCCCACCGGCCGGTCGATTTTGTAGGGGCGAACTGTGGTCAGTGAGTTTATCGAACTGCGTTCGCCCACCGGCAATAATCGTCCCACCGGCAATTATCGGCCCACCCGTTTTTGGGGAATTTGGGGGGAATTTGGGTTATTTGGGCGCACGCGATGCGCCCCTACGGGTTTTTGGGGGAATTTGGGAATTTGGGCGCACGCGATGCGCCCCTACGGGTTTTGGGGGGGTTGGGCGCACGCGATGCGCCCCTACGGGTTTTGGGGGAATTTGGGTTATTTGGGCGCACGCGATGCGCCCCTACGGGTTTTGGACGCAGCGGAAGGCGAAAAACCCCCGCATCAAGTTAATCTAGATACCTTTCGAGAAAAAATTTTTTTGTACAGGGAGTCCTTAAAATAGAAGAGGGAAACCAAAACCAAGTTGCTGGTATTTTTCCTCTGGGCATGGTGGCGCAGTTTATAGAATTTAGCTGGAATTTATGAATCATTTTCTGCATTCTTTCACTGTTTTTCCTGATTCTGCCCGAAAATCTCGCTCTTACTCCCTCGGTAAACTGCGACGACCCTTAATCTTCCTGTTTACCGTCGGTTGTCTGACTAGCGTGGTCGGTTATCGTTTCTATAATCAGCCGAAATTGGCCGTCGGGACTATTTCCCCGGTTACGATTATCGCCCCCGAAGATGCCCGTTTTCAAGACCAAGAAACCACCGCCCTCAAACGCCAAAAAATTCGGGCTGGACTGCTTCCCCGGCTGAAAAGAGACCCCCAAACCACCGACCAGATCGAGCGATCGCTGCGAGACACTTTAGAGCAATTAAGTCAAATTCGCCCAATTCTGCGAAGAAATTCCATTTTAATGGGCAGGACTATTTCCAACGCCACAATGGAAACGCTGCTCACCTTTTCTGCCCCTCAATGGTCAACTCTACAAAGCCGCCTCAACTATGAAGAATCTTTTACAAACCTCTTGACAAAAGAGCAGGAATATGCTGTTAGCGAAATTCAAGCCTATCGTCAGCGCGTGACGAAGGGAAGCTTTGAGCAATTTATCGATCGATTGGAGCAATTACGGCAAATAAAGGGGCAAACCAGCCAAAATTATCAGCATTCCAGCTTAAATAAACTCAAATACGCCGATCTGATCACAGTGGCCCAAATGGGCGATCGAGAGTGGCAAAACCTAGAAAAAGCCATCCTGCAAGCGAGTCGCCGGATTTTGGTGCAAGGCATTCCCCCGGGGATTTCCACCAGTCACCTAGAGGATACCATCGCCGTGCAGATTAGCAGCGATCGCCTAACCCGTCGCCAGCAGCTTTTAGCCGAAAATATCCTTCTAGCGGCCCTGGAGGGAGAAGCGAACCTGATAGAAGATCGGGAGGCAACCAAAGAACAAGCCGCTAAAGCGGTGGAAGCGGTAGATATGGTCATGTCTAGCGCTCAAACCGGTCAAATTATCGTTAAAGCAGGCGAAAAAATTACTCAAGCTCAGTTTGTTCTCATCGATGGCTTTGGTTTGAGCGAACGGGGCATTAACTGGATGGGTTTAGGGTCAACGGCAATCCTTGTCACCAGCGCGATCGGGACTTTTTGTCTCGTTGCTCAGCGTCTCCATCGGCCTCTGCGTCACCGGGATTTTCTTCTCTTGGGTTTACTAAGTTTTACCACACCGATCCTAGCGATCGCCAATATTCCCTTTACCAATCTGGCAGCGGTAGGTTTATTAGTCAGCAGTTTCTACGGCCCGACTCTGGCCGTCACCCAGGTCCTCTTAACTGCCGGTCTTTCCCTATTCAGCATCCAAGGTATCAGCGCCGATTTAATCGCGGGGACGATAGGGGGACTATTAGCGGCTATGATAGCGGGAAAATTGCGTTCTAGGGATGAATTATCGCTGCTAGGGATGGGAATCGGAGTCAGTCAAGGGGGTGTTTATCTGCTCACTTACCTAATCGTTAGTGCCACGGCCAGCACGATCATCTATACTCTACTACCCACGGCGCTCGTCTATGGTCTATCGGGGATAGCTTGGACGGTAATCGCCCTAGGATTATCCCCCTATTTGGAACGCTGTTTCGATGTGGTCACTCCCATTCGTCTGGTGGAGTTGTCCAATCCTAATTGTAGTTTGCTCAAACGTTTGGCCACGGAAGCACCGGGGACTTTTCAACATACCCTTTTTGTCGCCTGTTTAGCTGAAGCGGCCGCCCGAAAACTGCACTGTAATGTGGAATTAATTCGCACGGGGACTCTCTATCACGATATCGGGAAAATGCACGATCCTCTCGGTTTTATTGAAAATCAAATGGGTGGCCCGAATAAACACGATGAAATTAATGATCCCTACGTCAGCGCCGAGATTATTAAAAAGCACGTTAGTGAAGGGTTAGTCATGGCCCGCAGACACGGTTTACCGCGAGTCGTCCGCGATTTTATTCCCGAACACCAAGGTAATCTCTTAATTTCCTATTTTTATCAGCAAGCTTTGCAAAAATCCGCCCAAAATGGTCAAGAATTCGTCGATGAGGCGGCCTTTCGCTACGATGGTCCGATTCCCCAATCGCGAGAAACGGCGATCGTTATGTTAGCCGATAGTAGTGAGGCCGCTTTGCGATCGCTGAAGGAGGCCTCCCCAGAACAAGCTATGGATATGATCAAAAAGATTTTTCAGGCCCGATGGCGCGATCAACAATTAGTAGATAGTGGTATTCGTCAGGAGGAATTACCAATTATTGCCGAGGTTTTTGTGCAAGTTTGGCAACAATTCCACCATCAACGCATTGCCTACCCGAAAGCAGTTTTAGAAGTCTCCTCAGCCAAAAAAATATGAAAAAAGATACTTGGCTAAATCCGTTACAATTTCTCTACGAACAAGATGAACATCTCTGGTTGACTGAAACAATTAAACTTCTCAAGGAAAATCGTCTAGCTGAGTTGGATATTCAACATTTAATCGAGGAGTTGGAGGCTTTGAGCAAACGGGATAAAAATCGAGTTGAGAGTTTTTTAAGACAGATAATTATTCATCTTTTGTTGTGGCAATATTGGTCAAAAGAATTTGAATTAAATCATCGGCATTGGCAAGGAGAAATAGCCACTTTTAGAGTGCAGCTAAATGGATACTTAAGCACAAATTTAGAAAAATATCTCCTAGATAACCAAGAAATAATCTATCAAGATGCCGTTTTTATTGTTGGGCAAAAAACTGAAATATCTCCTCACAATTTCCCTCTAAATTGTCCCTATTCTCTTGAACAAATGCTTGATAGGCATTGGTTGCCAGAGCGAAATTAGTTAAATCCCACAGCTAAAAATCAAGGATAATTACCAAAATGCTCCTAATTACTCTCAACGAAAATACTTTATCTTTATCTCCGGGCAGTCAAGTTATTTTTCCGCATCAGACTTGGGAAGATTACGAAAGATTACTGAGTTTACGTCTCCAAAAAACCTATCCCAAACTCTATTTTAATCGCAAAACTCAAGAAATTCGGCTTATGTCTCCCTTACCAAGTCATGGCAAACGTATCAATCTTTTAAGTGATTTAGTAAAAATTATCCTTCGTCGTCAAGGCAAAGACTGGGAATGTTTTGATCCAATTACCTTGAAAATTCCGGGAGAAGCAGGAGTAGAGCCGGATACTTGTTTTTATATTGATAATAGAGAGGCAATTTTAGGCAAAGAGAGAATTGATTTAACTGTTGATCCTCCTCCCGATTTAGCTATAGAAGTGGATTTTACTTCCCTGACTGATGTAGGAGCCTATCAATTGCTGAAAATACCCGAATTGTGGGTTTATCGTCGGGAAGAATTAAAAATATATTTGTTAATAGAAGACAGTTATCAAGAAAGTGAAAATAGTCGTCTCTTTCCTGATATAAATATCAAGAAACTTTTCCCCTATTATGTAGAATTAGGCTGGAATCAAGGTTCTAGTCTTGCTTTACGTCAGTTTGAAGCTTTAGAGAATTTTAGTTAAAACACTTTTTGTATAAAAGTGAGCTTAATCCCCCCTGCCCCCCTTAATAAGGGGGGTGCCGATAGACGGGGGGATCTGACAATCCAAAAATAATTATCAAAATGCTACTAATTACTCTCAACGAAAATACTTTATCTTTATCTCCGGGCAGTCAAGTTATTTTTCCGCATCAGACTTGGGAAGATTACGAAAGATTGCTGAGTTTACGTCTCCAAAAAACCTATCCCAAACTCTATTTTAACGGCAAAACTCAAGAAATTCGGCTTATGTCTCCCTTACCAAGTCATGGCAATCGTGTTGATACATTAAGGGATTTAGTAAAAATTATCCTCCGTCGTCAAGGTAAAGACTGGCAATGTTTTGATCCGATTACCTTGAAAATTCCTGGAGAAGCGGGAGTAGAACCAGATACCTGTTTTTATATTGATAATAGACAGGCAATTTTAGGCAAAGAGAGAATTGATTTAACTGTTGATCCTCCTCCCGATTTAGCTATAGAAGTGGATTTTACTTCTCTGACTGATGTAGAGGCTTATCAATTGCTAAAAATCCCCGAATTGTGGGTTTATCGTCGGGAAGAATTAAAAATATATCTGTTCATAGAAGATAGTTGTCAGGAAAGCGAAAATAGTCGTCTCTTTCCCGATATAAATATCAAGAAACTTTTTCCCTATTATGTTGAATTAGGCTGGAATCAAGGTTCTAGTCTTGCTTTACGTCAATTTGAAGCTTTAGAGAATTAGAGACCTAAAAGTGCGATGTCAAAAAATAATTGTAATTATATCAAACCGGGGACTTTCCGATAGATAGAAGCGATCGATCCCCGGAATCCTACACTGGTAAATTCTACCTCATCTCCCGCTTCATAGATCTGTTCTTGCCAAACTCCCGAATCCTCGCGACGGTGACATTCAATTTTCATCTGGTTTTGATGAATAAGAATGTATTCTTTTAGGGTGGGACAGGTTTGATAATCGCTAAATTTATCACCCCTATCAAAGGATTCCGTAGATTTCGATAATACTTCAATAATCAGAACGGGATAGAGAATAAAATCATCGGTATTGTTAATCTCTCTCTCGTCACAAACCACCGTAATATCGGGATAATAATAACAATTTGCCTCCTCTAACCGGACTTTGATATCGGAAGTGAGAACAAGACAGGGACTATCATCGAGATGGATACTCAATAAAGTAGCTAGATTTGTATTTAAGACAATATGGGGCTTTTTTGCGCCTACCATCGCATAAATCCGTCCTTTTCGGTACTCGTGCTTGATCGGACTGACTCTTTCCCCTTCTAGATACACTTCTGGAGAGACATAAAAAAAATTAGGATTCGTCACCATCGTCCCCATGCTCCCTATCCTCGAATAACTAAATTATAGCCTTTGGGAATCATCGCTCTTGGACTCAATCTCGCTAGACTTATAGATCATTGATTGTCACTTGTAATATTTGTATTACAGTTATGTGACAGAATAGAGATAACGACTCTCAAAGAGACGTTATTTAGGAATGAATCCCGAAAACGATTGATATCCATAGGTTTGCCAGAATGTCCAACGCTAAAAGTTACAAAGATACCGTTAATTTGCCTCAAACTGACTTTGATATGCGAGCAAATGCCAGCAAACGTGAGCCAGAAATCCAGAAATTCTGGCAAGATGAGCAAATATACGAGAAATTAGCGCAAAATAACCCCAAAGAATTATTTATTCTCCACGATGGTCCACCCTACGCTAACGGGTCACTGCATATCGGTCATGCTTTAAATAAAATTCTCAAAGACATTATCAATAAATATAAACTGCTGCAAGGCTACAAAGTGCGCTATGTGCCTGGTTGGGATTGTCACGGGTTGCCGATCGAACTAAAGGTTTTACAAAGTCTCAAAAGCTCGGAAAAAGAGGGTCTAACCCCTTTGAAATTACGTCAGAAAGCCCACGATTTTGCCCTTCAAACGCAAAAAGAACAGTGTGAAGGTTTCAAAAGGTATGGAGTCTGGGGAGACTGGGAAAATCCCTATTTAACCCTACAACCTGAATACGAGGCCGCTCAAATTGCCGTATTCGGAAAAATGGCCCTAAAAGGTTATATTTATCGGGGACTAAAACCGGTTCACTGGAGTCCTAGTTCTCAAACCGCTTTAGCTGAGGCAGAATTAGAATATCCCGAAGGTCACACTTCCCGCAGTGTCTATGTTGCTTTTCCGATTACGTCAGTTTCAACCCCAGTTTTAACGCCATTTTTGCCTAATTTATCCGTGGCTATCTGGACGACTACCCCCTGGACTTTACCCGGGAATTTGGCCGTCGCATTAAACCCAGAATTAAACTATTCAGTGGTAGAAACTAGCGAGTCTAATTATCTAATCGTAGCGACGGATTTAGTCGAAAAATTGGCCGACACTTTTAACACAACTTTGACGATTAAAGCAACGGTTAAAGGTCTGGAATTAGAACATACTAAATATCGTCATCCTTTGTTTGACAGAGAAAGTGCGATTCTCATCGGTGGGGATTATGTCACCACTGATTCCGGTACCGGATTAGTTCATACGGCCCCTGGCCATGGTCAGGAGGATTATATCGTCGGTCAACGTTACGGTTTACCGATACTTTCTCCCGTGGATGATAAGGGAAATTTCACCGCAGAAGCGGGACAATTTGCGGGTTTAAATGTCCTAAAAGATGCTAATGAAGCGATAATTTTAGCACTGACAGAAAAGGGTGCCTTACTCAAAGAAGAAGCATATCAGCATAAATATCCCTACGATTGGAGAACCAAAAAACCGACAATTTTCCGCGCAACGGAACAATGGTTTGCTTCCGTGGAAGGATTCCGGGAATTAGCTTTAGAAGCAATTGATTCGGTGCGTTGGATTCCCGCAACAGGTAAGAATCGCATCACTTCTATGGTCAGTGAAAGAAGCGATTGGTGTATCTCTCGTCAGCGCAGTTGGGGGGTTCCTATTCCTGTTTTTTATGACGAAGAAACGAATGAACCTCTGTTAACGGAGGAGACGATTAATCACGTTCAAGCTATCTTTGCAGTCAAGGGTTCTAATGCTTGGTGGGAGTTATCGGTAGAGGAATTGTTACCTCCCAGTTATCGCGATAATGGTCGCAGTTATCGCAAGGGAATGGATACTATGGATGTGTGGTTTGATTCTGGTTCTAGTTGGAATGCGGTGGCTAATGCTCGACCAGAATTAAGTTATCCTGCGGATATGTATCTAGAAGGATCGGATCAGCATCGGGGATGGTTTCAATCGAGTTTATTAACCAGTGTGGCTGCTAATGGTATTGCTCCCTATAAAACGGTGTTAACTCACGGTTTTGTTTTGGATGAACAGGGACGAAAAATGAGTAAATCTCTGGGTAATGTCATCGATCCTAATGTGATCATTAATGGGGGTAAAGACCAGAAAAAAGAACCCGCTTATGGGGTGGATGTGATTCGGTTATGGGTGTCCTCGGTGGACTATACCAATGATGTGAATATCGGTCAAAATATTCTTAAACAGTTGGTAGATATCCGTAATAAAATCCGTAACACTGCCAGGTTTTTACTGGGGAGTTTAAATGATTTTGATCCCGTTAAAGATGCGGTAGCTTATGAAGATCTACCGGAGATCGATCGCTATATGTTACATCGTATCTCGGAGGTGTTTACGGAAGTTACGGCAGCTTTTGAAAGTTTCCAATTTTTCCGCTTTTTCCAGACGGTACAGAATTTTTGTGTTGTCGATTTATCTAACTTTTATATCGACATTGCTAAGGATCGTTTATACATTTCTGATCCTAATTCTTTCCGTCGTCGCAGTTGTCAAACAGTTTATGCTATTGCCTTAGAAAATCTCGCTAAAGCGATCGCTCCTGTCCTGTCTCATCTAGCGGAAGATATCTGGCAATTTCTCCCCTACAAAACTCCTTATTTATCGGTATTTGAGTCAGGATGGCTAAACATCGATCCTGCTTGGAATAATCGCGAATTGGCCGATAAATGGGCCAAATTCCGGCAGCTACGCACCGAAGTTAATAAGGTGATGGAAACTGCCAGAAATGATAAGGCGATCGGTGCTTCTTTAGAGGCAAAAGTTTTACTTTATGTTCCCGATGAAACCTTACAACAGGAGTTAGAATTATTCAACAATTGTGATAGTTTAACGGGGAATAAAGTTGATGAATTGCGTTATCTATTTCTCTCTTCCCAAGTGGAATTAGTCAGTGATATTAGCGCGATTCAAACCGCAGAATATAAAGGAGAATCGGACTTTGTTTCGGTGGGAATTGTCAAAGCAGACGGCGAAAAATGCGATCGCTGTTGGAATTATTCCACTCAAGTGGGAAAATTTGCCGATGATCCCACTATTTGCGAGCGCTGTAATGCCGCTTTAAAAGGAGAGTTCTAAGCTAAATTAAAAGGGTGCTTTATTGTCGAATAAAGTACCCTTTTAACTGTGAAAATTTTATAGATATTAGGACGGATAAAAATTATGGTTAATTATCTCAGTCAAGAAGAGAAATTACTAGCAGCCGAAGAAGAAAAGTATCTAGAGGAAGAAGATGATGTGGATTTTCCTCCTGTAGATATTATTGCTTACAATGAGCAGCGATCCTGCTCTGATCTAGTTAGAATGTATCAAAAAAAACAATTGGTTATCGATCCAGATTTTCAAAGAGATGTGGTATGGACTGATCCACAACAAACTCGTTTTATTGATAGTTTAATGAAACAGTTACCGATTCCTAGTATGTGTATTAGTCTTGACTATAAGACAGATAAACGCTATATCATCGATGGATTACAACGAATTAGTACCATCGTCAAATTTTTAACTACTGAAAATTGGAGGCTATCAAAATTAGCTGATGTAGATTCATCTATTTCTGGAAAAACAGTTGAGGAAATAAAAACTCAGCATGAAGAATTATATGAACGCGTAGAAAATATGACTATTCCCATCACCATGATTCGCTATGACTCCAGCAAAAAAGCTCATAATAATTATATTTTTACCATTTTCCATCGCTTAAATACTGGTGGAGTAAAACTCAATAATCAGGAGATCAGAAATTGTATCTATAATGGCGAGTTTAATAGTTTTTTAAAAAAATGCGCTCAATATGAAAACTGGCTTTTGCTGATGGATCGAAAGCAGAAAAAAGCATCTCGGTTTGAAGATGAAGAATTAGTGCTTCGTTTCTTTGCTTTTTATGATGGATACCAGAACTACAAGGGGAAATTGACCAGATTTTTAAATGATTATATGTATAAACATAGATTGGCTCATGAAGATTTTATTCAAGATAAAGATGAATTATTTAAGCAAACTGTTGACTTGATTTATGATAGAATCTTCAAAGAGGAACCTCTCAAAACCAGTAAAGTTATTGCTGAGGGAGTTCTGTTAGGAGTTGCCAAAAATTTAGATACTTTAGTCAATCTCTCCAATGGTGAATTACAAGACAAGTATTCTAGATTAATAAAATCTGAACCATTTTTAACTGAAAATTTATCTAGTGGTATGTATCGAAAAGATAAGGCTTTAGAGAGAATTAATACATCTATCAAAATTTTTTCATCTACTGGTAATGATTACTAAAGATTATTTACTCAAGACGTTAAACTGGCTTGATCAACTCCATGATGACCCTACAGCTGATAATCAAAAAACTTCTTCTTATTCCAAACTAGCTCTTATAGAATTATGTGGCTGGATCGAGGAAACTATGGATGATATAGTTTTAAGATGTGCTAAACGATGCTTAAAGTCCGAAGCTAACAAAAAATTCATCGATAAGACTATTAGTGGTACTCATAGTTTTGAATATGAACCTTTTAGAAAAATGTTGATGATGGTTATTGGTTTAGCAACATTAGAAAAAATCGAAAAAAAGTTAGAAAAAACTGGTAAAATTAGTGCTTTAAAAGGTTATCTTGGTAATCTAAAAGATAGTCGCAATCGAGCGGCTCATACTCATACTAAAGGTACTTTGAGAACTTATGACGCTCCTTCTAAAACTAAACGTGATTTTGATAAAATATATGGTTTGTTAAAAGAGTTAGATGCAGAATTGCAACGTCATATGAATAATCAGGTCATCCGTACTGATAAAGCTCCGGCCCCTGTGGGTCCCTATAATCAAGCGATCGCCGCTCCTGGTCCTTTTCTCTTTGTTGCGGGACAAATTCCCCTAGATCCCGTCACGGGTGAAATCGTCTCCGGGGAAATTAGCGCCCAAACCGAACAAGTTATGGCCAATCTAGAGGGCATTTTAACCGCTGCTGGGGCTAATTGGTCAAATGTGGTGAAAACTACCGTCTTTCTCTCGGATTTAGCCAATTTCGGGGCGATGAATCAAGTTTATGCCCGTTATTTCCCCCCGGAAACTGCCCCGGCCCGGGCCTGTGTGGAGGTGGCCCGTCTTCCCAAAGATGTGCTAGTGGAAATAGAATGTATTGCCGCTTTAGCCTAAAAATTAAGGTGGGCAATGCCCACCCTAACCTAATCTCTCTCTAGACCACCAAAGCCTCTAGAATCGTCTTATTGTAGATAATTCGCCCTACAGTAGTACGCACATACTGAGAAATTATCTCACCATCCTTCTCCCGGGTTTTGCGCTCCCGATAATATTTCCAGATGCTGCCATCGGGGAGAGTTTCCGTTTCCAGGACTTCCTCATCGGGTTTATTGGTTTTCACCTTTTCTCCGACCGGTAAACGCAACCACACAGAAGCGTGTAGATCCACCAATCCCTGATCGAAAGAGCGAATAGCGTCATCCATGCTGGCGAAATAACGACCCCCACCCTTTTGGGCCTTGGGATTTTCGGCCGTGAGATAATAACAACCCAAAACCATATCCTGAGAAGGGGCAACAATCGGGCGACCGGTCGCCGGTGAGAGAATATTATGACAAGCTAACATCAATAATCGCGCTTCCGATTGTGCTTCCAGGGAGAGGGGAATATGTACAGCCATTTGGTCCCCGTCAAAGTCAGCGTTAAAAGCGGGACAGACGAGGGGATGTAACTGAATCGCCCGGCCCTCCACTAGGATCGGTTCAAACGCTTGAATGCCCAAACGGTGCAGGGTAGGAGCGCGGTTTAACATCACCGGGTGTCCCGTGATCACTTCATCCAAGACGTGCCAAACATTGGCATCCCCCCGTTGGATCATTTTCTTGGCTGCCTTGATATTATTGACGATGCCTAATTTAATTAAACGATGGATAACGAAGGGTTGGAACAATTCGATCGCCATTTCCCGGGGTAAACCGCATTGATAGATCTTCAATTTCGGACCGACAACGATTACCGAACGTCCCGAATAGTCCACCCGTTTACCGAGGAGATTTTGACGGAAACGCCCCTGTTTACCCTCGATAATATCCGATAAAGACTTGAGGGCGCGATTATTGGCCCCCACCACCGTGCGACCGCGACGACCGTTATCAATTAAAGCATCGACGGCCTCCTGTAACATCCGTTTTTCGTTACGGACGATAATTTCGGGGGCGAGAATTTCTTGCAGACGGGATAAACGGTTATTGCGGTTAATCACCCGACGGTAGAGATCGTTCAGGTCAGAGGTGGCAAAACGGCCGCCGTCCAACTGCACCATCGGGCGTAAATCGGGAGGAATCACGGGAATTACGCTTAAAACCATCCATTCTGCCTGAGAACCCGTGGCGATAAAGTTATCGATTACCCGGAGACGTTTAATTAATTTTGCCCGTTTTTGCCCCTTACTTTCGACAATTTCCGTCCGCAGTCTTTCCGCTTCTTCTTCCAGGTTAATTTCCTGTAAGAGTCTTTGGATAGCCTCGGCCCCGATACCCACTTCAATGCCGACTAATTCCGAGTCCTCCGCGTAGATTTCTTCTTCGATCTCTAACCATTGATCTTCGCTGAGGAGTTGTTTATAACTAAGATTGCCGGCATTACCCGGATCGAGAACCACATAGGCATTAAAATAGACGATTTGCTCCACGTCCCGCAGGGGCATATCGAGCAGGATACTGAGATAACTGGGAATACCTTTGAGATACCAAACGTGGGTGACGGGGGCAGCTAATTTGATAAAACCCATGCGATGACGACGTACCCGCGACTCGGTGACTTCCACCCCGCAACGTTCACAGACAATTCCCCGGTGACGGACGCGTTTGTATTTACCGCACCAACATTCCCAGTCTTTGGAGGGGCCAAAAATTTTCTCGCAGAATAACCCATCCATTTCCGGTTTAAGAGTCCGATAGTTGATCGTTTCTGGTTTGGTTACTTCTCCGACGACTTGACCGTTAGGTAGGGTTCTTTCTCCCCATTGCCGAATTCTCTCGGGGGACGCTAAACCGATTTTGACGTAATCAAATCTTTGATCTGTTGGAGTCTTCATTCTGAATTTTTTACTATGGGTAATGATTCTGGGATAAGCGATCGCTCTCGCGTTCTCGATGCCCCGATGACAACTATTAGGCAGAAACGACGGTTAACTCAGTCACTTTTTCTTGGGGTCAAACTGGCCCGATCGAGTCCGGGACATTACATTATACAATTTTTCTAGTTCGATCGACCATTAAGTGATATTTTCCCAGATGGTGATGCTGCCGTCGGCCGCGGCCGCTGCTAGGTGACAATAATCGGGGCTGAGAACTAAACTGGAAATTGGCGATGATCGCTCATTGGTGGCGCTGAGAGTTGCGATCGCCTGTTGAGAATTGGCTAACCAGATTTTAATTTCTCCGTCGGTTCCCCCGGTAAATAACCACTGACCCTCCTCTGCAAATACCAAGCTTGTCACCTGACCATTATGGGCATTAATCACCCGAATTGGCGCAAAATGACCGCTTTTCTCCTGGTCGTATTGCCAGATTTTCACCGTCCCATCCACACAACCGGCGGCAATAATCTGACTATCGGCAGCGATCGCCAGACTCTGCACCGAAGAAACGTTACCTGATAAGACGGCGATTTTTGCTCCCGATCCCAATTGCCAGAGGGTGACAGTGCCATCACCTCCAGCTGCGGCGATAAAATCTTGATTAGGAGCCACTGCTAGGGCATAAATTGCCCCCAGACTGTCATAGGAGCTAAATTCTTCGTTTTCCTGCTCTAAATTCCACTGTTTTAGGGTTTGATCGTAACTACCACTAACCAAAAAATGCCAACGGGGGGCAAAATCTAGGCCGTGAATCGAACCGAGATGACCGAGGAAAATTTGATTTAATTCCAGATTACTGCCATCCCTGGCTAAAGTCCATAATTTAACGGTTTGATCGAATCCCCCCGTCGCTAGATGATAATCGCCGTTTCCGGTCACTGCTAGGGCTAAAATGCCCTGATCATGAGCTTCCACCGTATTAATCAGGGTTCCTCTCGCAAAATCCCAGATTTTTAGGGTACGATCCCAACTAACGCTAATTAAAAACCGTTGATCCTCGGTAATTGCGATCGCTGTAATCATTTCCCGATGGGCGCTCAGACGGCGATAATAGTGCCAATGGGGGACAGGGGGGGAAGTGGGAGTTAAATTAAGGGCAGGTAGGGTGATTTGTGGCTCATTTTCCGCTTTTATGGCGTTAATATCTGCTGATTCTTCCTTAAGCGGCAAAATCTCTCTTTGTAAGCGACTGTAGGATTTTTCCAGATGTTCGATGCGTTCCAGCAGCGCGTTACGGTTGATGTATTGAATAATTTGATTGTAGGACTGTTCGAGGGCGAGAATATTCTCCTCTAATTCTGCGACCGCACGGTCGTTATCGCTGGCCGCTGCGGGATCGAGGGACTGTATTTGGGCCGATAAAGCTTCTTTTTCTTCTTCCCACTGCTCCTGTAAATGACCGGTTATCTCGGTTAAGCGTTGAAGTTGCCTGGTTCTTTCTCGGAGACGATTGAGAATATTCAACCCGAAAGTCACGACTAGGAGGAACAAAGGCAAAAACCCCGCACCCATGGCGATAAGGGTAAGCAGGGTTAATCCTAGGGCGATATATTCCGCTAATTCTAGCCCATGGAGGCGATGGTCGGTCATTTTGCAGTTACCGGTAAAGGGATTTTGATCATCTCCTGATTTCAGACTCATGGTAACGCTAATTGCCGCCTTGGGATTGACTAAAATTAATTTTTAAGCAGGAGTTAAGACTTTTTTCTTAGTTTCTATCGGTGCGGTTAAAGCGGATTCTAAATCGGCCTTCCCTAGTCTTGCTTCCAAAATTTTCAGCACTTCCCGTCCAAAATCATCGGGATTTTGTCGCCATGCTTGCAGACAAACTTCGCCAAAGAATGACCCCAAAGGTTCGGGATTCCAGAGCAGTTTTTTGGCTGTCCAGGGCATTAAACTCATGGGATCATAGTCGGGTTTAATAATTTCCTTTTTGAAGGCGTATTCTTCTAGATGGGTGTGGGGTTGTAGTCCGATAAAAAAGATGGCTGGTTCCACTTTATCGACTCCAAAAATATTTTCTAATTCCCGATGATAGGTGATAGTTTGACGAATAGTTTCTAGGGTTTCATCAATAACATTAAAGGAATAATTTACCGAAACTAGATCATTAAAACCTGCCGCTTTTAAGTCTCGACAATTTTGCAGAACTGTCCGCAAATTATAGCCCATACGCATTTTTCGGACTAATTCCTGAGAACCACTGGTGATGCCGATTTCAAAGTAGTTCATGCCTGTTTTTACCATTAAATCGCACAGTTTTGGGGTAAGATTATCGGCGCGAATATAGGCAGCCCAATGGATATCTTTCATCCCATCGGCGAGGATTTTTTCTAATAGTTCTTCTACATCGTTGATAAATTTTCTGGTGGGGATAAATTGGGCATCGGTAAACCAGAAATTGCGAATGCCGCGGTCGTATAATTGGCGGATTTCCTTAACTACTTCATCGGCGGGATTAATGCGTACTTGTTTCCCTTCGACGACGGTATAGATGCAGTAGCAGCAGTTATGGGGACAGCCGCGCTTGGTTTGCACCCCGATATAAAAGTCGTTTTCTTGGAAATAGTAGGAAAATTCCGGCCAAATACTGGCGATGTAATCGTAGTTACAAGCGGATTTTTCTAAGGGGGTGGGGGATTCGTGGATTAAACGCGGCCGGGGTGTGGTTTCTCCGACCACATAACAACGTTCATCGCTAAAGTCCCGGCCGGAGAGGAATTTTTCTAGCAGGGTTTCCCCTTCTCCCACTGATACAATTGTTCCTGTGGGCAGTTTGGTTTTTAGTTGTTCGTAGAAAACACTGACGGCACCACCCCCGACGATAACTCGCGCTTCGGGATGGTATTTTCTGGCCCGCTGCAACCCTCGGCGAATTAGTCCCTGATTGCGCCATAATTCCCCGTAGTAGGCTGTTGTCACCTTTAAACCTCCTAAAGCACCTCGCAGCTTGATTAGGGGGTTTTTAGCGTAGTAAAATTCAAAGGCGTTTTGTAGGGGATTACCACCGCGACCACCGACGGGGGCATATATTTGAATATCCCGCCAGGAGAATACTAGCAGGGTGGGCTGAAATTCGTCAACACAGCGATCGAGTGCCTGGTTAAAGTCTAAGGGGGGGACGGTGCCAAGGTCAAAGATCCTTTGTTCGATGTCGGGGAAGAGTTTATGAACGTGGTCGGAAAGATAAACCACACCGATGGGGAAAATGGGGTTACAGGGGAGTCTAACGTAGAGGATGCGTTGTGCTTGCGGTTGAGTCATGAGATTTCTGAATGGGACGGGGACGCATTCTGAGTAATCTTAATATAACTTAACTTTGTCTGGCTTGTCTGGCAGTTATCAGTTATCAGTTATCAGTTATCAGATGTGAGTTTTCAGTTCACTGTTTACTGTTTACTGAAAAGCTTCCCACACCCCACACCCCACACCCCACACCCTACACCCTACACCCCACACCCCACACCCTACACCCCACTTGCGTCTAAGGTTAAACTTTAATTCCTAGTACCTGTGTATGGGTTCCCCGTGCTTGGGTGACACCGATGGTTCTTTCCGATGCTTCAATCATCGGCCGACGCAAACTAACAACAATAAATTGCGCTTGTTGTGCTTGTTTTTGAATCATTTTGGCCAATTTCTCCACATTTGCCCCATCTAAAAACATATCCACTTCATCAAACGCATAAAAGGGAGAAGGACGATATCTTTGTAGGGAAAAAATAAAGCTTAAAGCGGTTAAAGATTTTTCACCTCCAGACATGGAACTTAATCGCTGTACGGGTTTTCCTTTCGGATGGGCCACCAGATTTAAGCCACCATTAAAGGGGTCATTTTCGTCTTCTAATTGCAAGTAACCGTCGCCATCGGACAGGGTGGCAAATATACTCTTAAAGTTTTCGTTAACAGCAGTAAATGCTTCCTGAAAAGCATTAAATCTGAGGGTGGTAAAGTTTTCTATGCGTAAAAGTAGTTCGGTTCTTTCTCCTTCTAGAGTTTGCAGTTTTTCTGATAGTTCATCTAATCTCTCTTTGGTTTTTTGGTGTTCTTCTAAAGCTAACATATTCACAGGTTCTAAAGCTTCCAATTTCTTTTGTAACTGCCGAATATCGCTTTGAATTTTCTCGAAATCTCGCTCGCTTTCAGGAATTTCAGGCAAGGGATTGGGTAAGTCGCTTTCTAGTTGACTAATTTCTGTCTGTAAAGTGGTTAGTAATGCTTGTCTTTCCTCTTGATTGTTGACTAACTTTTCCGATTGCCAGATAGCCTGTTGTTGTTGGTTTTGTTGTTGTCGCAAAACTGTCTCTAACTGGTCTCTTTTTTGCTTGGTTTCCCCTAGTTGTCGGGATAATTGCTGTAAAGCTTGATTGATTTCTAAAATATGGTGATCAAGTTTTTCTATCTCCAGATTACCGATATTTCTCTGATTAACTGCATCGGTAATTATTTTCTCAATCTCAATAATTCTATCCGCAGACTCTTGACTTTTTTCCTCTAGTCTGATTTGTTGATTATGTAAATCTTTTAACTGTTCGCGGACTGTAGCGAGGTGATTTTCTTGGGTTTGTAACTCTAATTCTTGAGCGCGAATTATTCCCTGTACCTGTTGCCATTCGCTATGGGTATGATTGGCCTCTAAAGCAGTTAATTTCTCCTGTTCTTGCTGTAAAGATAACTCTAACTCAGGAATTTCTCTGGTTAATATTTCTAACCGTTGACGAGAAATAGTAATTTCCTCTTGCTGACCCGATAATTGACGGGTTAAATCCTCTTTTTCTGTGGTTAAACGTTGTAAATCCTTGCTTAATTGTTGTAGAGATAATTGATTTTCCCGATGACTTTGACGGGTTTCGGTTAACTGTTGGGTTAACTGACTGATAAGATTATTAACTTGAGTAATTTTTTCTTCGTTGCGGGTAAGAATGCGATCGATTTCTGCTAATCTTTCGCGTAGAGATTCCGCTTCACTAGACTCCTTCGGAGAAATTTTACCAAAACGCAGCCCCGATCGCGTCGGTTGGCTGCCTCCGGTCATAGCGCCAGTCATCTCTAATAACTCGCCATCCAAAGTAACGATGCGATATTGATTGATATAATAACGGGCAGAATCTATATCCTCGAAAACCACCGTACTGCCAAAAATATAGTTAAAAACCTCCCGATACTGGGGTTGAAACTTAACCAAATTCACCGCTAAATCCAGATAACCCCGCGCATGACGCAGAGAGGAAATATCCTGGGGACGGGGAGGACGAATTTTATTCAGGGGTAAAAAAGTGGCCCTACCGATGCGACGCTGTTTTAGCAAGGCAATTCCGGCGGCCGCAACGCTATCATCTTGGACGACTACATGACCTAAACGACCTCCGGCGGCGATTTCCAGAGCAATTTGATAACGTTCCTCTACTTCGCCCAATTGTGCCACTAATCCGCAGATTCCGGGCAAATCTGACTGTAATAATATTTGAGTGGCATAGGTTCCCTGGGCCTCCTGTTGCGCTTGCTTGGTCGCTTCCAGTTTATCTAATTCCCTCTGTTTGTCCCGTTGTTCTTTTAGCAGACGTTTTTGGGTGTCCTGACTGATAACGCGATTTTGTTCGGCAATGGTGAGTTTTTGGGCTAAATTTTGGATATAGGGTTCCGCTTGATTAATTTTTTGTAATATTTCTTGACTTTCTTCTGTTTTTGTGCTAATAACTTGCTCTAATTCTTGCAGACGTTGACCAGCTTCTACTATATTAGTTTGCAATCGATCGCATCTTTCGGTCAATTGGGCTCGTTGGCTACGGTAGGGGTTTAATTGTTCCTGAAGACGGGTAATATTGCGGGAAAGGTCACTTTGTTCTTTTACCCAAGCTTCTGACGCTTCCGCGAGACTACTTGCTTGCAGACGATGGTTTTCTAGGGTTTCCCTTGCGGTTTGAGTTGTCCGTAGGAGATTGGGTAAAATTGCAGTTTCTAAACGGCTTTTTTCAGCAGTAATCTGGTTTAATTCGAGATTGTAGCGATTAATTTCCTCTAAAAGTCTGGTTTTCTGTGCCTGAGATTCTTTTTCGAGGTTTTCTAACTCTTTTTGTCGTTGTTGCTGTTGTTGTCGTTTGGCCTGTTGACTCGCTAATCGGGAAGTCAGGGACAGGTGTTCATCTTCCCCAAAAGCTTTAACCTGTTGATTGAGTTTCTCTAATTCTTGACTATTTTGGGCGATTTGTTGGGATAAATTGGCGATAGTTTCCGTTAAAACCTGTTTTTCCCTTTCCCCAGCTTGAATTTGTCCTTGTACTTGCTGGCAGCGCTGCTGGAGATTTTGCCAATGGAGGACAATTTCCCATTGTTGCTTTTCTTGGACTTGGGCCTTGAGTTTTTGGTATTTTTCGGCTTTAATGCGATCGAGTGCTAATTTCTCCAGAGATTTTTGCAATTCTGTGGCAATAATTTGGCAGCGTTCTTCCCTTTCTTTAACCGAATCGATATTCTCCTTAGTTTTCTCAATTTTGCGGTCAAATTCGGCTACTCCTGCCAATTCGTCGATAATTTCCCGTCTTTCCTTAGCATTCATGCTGATAATTCGGGTTACGTCCCCCTGTAACACCACGTTGTACCCTTCGGGATAGATGCGTAAACGGTTTAATTGGTCGTGAAGTTCGCTAACCGTACAGGTTTCCCCATTGATATAGTAGGTAGAAGTATAGCTGCCACCCTTAGCCACTTTTAAGCGTCGGGAAACCGTCCAATCCCTATCGGTTGCGTCAGGAATATCGGCAATATCAAAAGTCACCGAAACACTCGCTTCTGAGCTATGACGTTGACTGTTATAGCTGTGATTGACTAAATCCGGTAATCTTTCGGCCCGCATTCCCTTGGAAGTAGCTAATCCCAAGCAAAATAGCAATGCGTCGAGGATATTCGACTTTCCCGAACCATTTGGACCAGAAACCACCGTAAACCCCGGTAAAAAGGGTATAGGAGTCGTTCCCCCGAAGGATTTGAAGTGTGAGAGTTCGACCTTTTTGATGTAAACCATGGCAATAAGCAAAAAGTAGGCAAGCTATCAGCTGTCAGCTGGAATCGATAAGGGATAACTCCGGTTTATCCTTGACAATATCCTCAGACTTGACCGGAGATGAGTTTGATTAGTTGCGTAGTTGGAAAATTTTATGACAACACCCTTATAGAAAAATATAGCTGATAGCCCCCTTAGATGGCTTGAATCCATTCCTTGACTTGGTACTCTGTCCAGATGCCATTTTGCCAGTAGGGATCCGCTTCGATTAATTCTCGCACTTCTGACTCGCTGGCTGCCTGATAAATTGCGAAAACTTGGCTTAAATCTGCCGTTGGTCCGATAGTAACGAGAATTCCCCGTTCTTTCTGTTGATTTAATCCCTCTAGATGCGCTTGACGATAGGGTGCGCGTTTTTCCAGCACGTTTTCACAATAACTACCCCAGACAACAAATTTCGGCATATTTGACCTGTACTCTCTTGATCTGTTGCTATTCTACGATCGAATCGTCAATCAGACTAAATCGCTATAGAAAAGTGGCAAGTGGCAGGTTTTTCGGTTATCAGTCAACAGTCATCAGTGAACTGAACAGTCAAATCTGATAAGTAATAACTGCAATAGTTAATTTTTGTAAAAAGTAGTTGACAAATTGCCAGTGCTTTAAAGTGGGATTTATGTCACTTAACTTCTTGTTAACAGCCTAAACTTCTATGGTTACTGTTGAACTTATCCAATAGACTGGGGCTGTTAAGTCAAAGTTGCGATATTAAAGGAGGCAACGATATGAACGTAATTATCGAGTGGAATGACGTTTTTTTAGAAACTATTCGGAAAATTGGTGGCGGTCCGACACCGATTGCCCGGGCGGGGGCGATGTTACAGGTGGCGATGTTTAACGCCATTAATGCCCTTTCGGGGAATTTATACAGTCCCTATCCTAGCAATTTACAGTTAAAGCCTGATCCCGGTACTTCTCCTGAAATAGCGGCGGTTTATGCGGCCCATCGTATTCTTAGCCGGATTTATGTCAATCTGACCATGACTTTTAATACTGCTTTGGATAGATCCCTGCAAAGATTAAACGTGGTTAAGATGTCCGATGCCGATACCAAAGGTAAAACCTTTGGGCAGGCCGTGGCCGATTCGATTCTCACCCTGCGTCAGAATGACGGTTCTGGCCAACCTCCCCTGTATAAACCGGGTAATCAGCCGGGGGATTGGCGACCGACAGGATCCGGGGATGCGGTTGCCCCCCAATGGCCAGACGTGACTCCCTTTGTCATGACTTCTGGTAGTCAATTTCGGCCACCCTTTCCGGGTAACTATGCTAATACAATCGACCTTCTCCGTAGTCCTGAATATGCGGCCCAGTTTAACGAAGTCAAACTGTTAGGGGCGGCCAATTCCCCTGTGCGTACTGCTGAAGAGGCTATAATTGGCTTTTTCTGGGCGAATGATGTGGATGGAACCTATAAACCCCCCGGCCATCTGTTCCGCATTACCCAAATTGTCGCCCAACAGCGAAATTTATCTCTACTGGAAACAGCGCGTTTATTTGCCCTAGTGGGTTTAGTCATGGGTGATGCCGCTATTGTCGCTTGGGATGCTAAGTACCGGCTACCGATTAATCTCTGGCGACCAGAAACAGCGATCCGTCTGGCCGATCAAGATGATAATCTTTTAACCGAAGCTGATCCCAATTGGCAACCCCTATCAATTAATACCGCCGGTCAGCGTTTTAGTCCCGCTTTCCCTGCCTATGTTTCTGGTCATGCCACTTTTGGGGCGGCCCACGCTGGGATTATGCGTAATTTCTTTGGTACTGATAACGTCACTTTTACTGCCGACACGGACGATCCTAACGCCGAGGGGATTAAACGCACCTATAATAGTTTTAGTTCGGCGGCTTTGGAAAATGGTCGCAGCCGTGTTTATCTGGGAGTTCACTTTCAATGGGACGGTGACCACGGTTTCTGGTCGGGTACACAGTTGGCTGATTTTGTCTATGCCAGAGTTTTACAGAGAGTTTAGGTAGAGTAATCGATAAACTACGCCTACCCATTAGTTTGAGGTAGGCGTTTTTGGCTCTTCTAGGTTCTGTGTGATAAGTTTAATACCAATTCTCCAAAGTCTGACTACAGAAGTTTAATCCCCCTAAATCCCCCTTAAAAAGGGTGACTTAAATTCGATGTGTAGTTTTCATTTAGAGAAATGGTATAACTTATCATAGGATCGATCAATCTTTGTGTTCTTTGTGTCTCTGTGGTTGATCCCGAACCCTTCTGGGATAAAGATTTAACCAGACTAAACCAAGAGAGCCTATTTATTTTTGACTGCGAGCAAAAATTTCTTCAAACCAATTAATAGCTCGATTTCCTAAAGCTTCTAGGGAATATTTTTGCTCCACTACTGCACGACAAGAATATCGATCGATCCGGTCTAAATTTTTAATTCCCGTAACTAATCCCTCGATACTATCGGGTTCAACTAAAAAACCAGTTTTTCCATCTTCAATAATTTCTACCGGACCACCACGACCATAGGCAACTACGGGAACACCACAGGCCAAAGCTTCAATAGCTCCGTTACCAAAAGCCTCAACCCAGCGCGGGGTCATCAACAGGCCAAAACAGTCCCCTAGCTCTTTTTGTAGGCTCCTGGTGGGCAAAAACCCACGATAATCGACTAAATCGAAACTATAGTTATCCTGTAAATTTTGCCAGTAGAGAGGATCGGAAATATGACCGAAAACGCGTAAAGGTACGCCCAACTGTTGACAAGCGGCGATCGCATCTTCTAGAGCTTTTTCCGGGGCAATCCGTCCCACCCAGGCCAGAGAGGGGGACGGATTGGCCCGAAACTGATACAAAGATACGTCTAAACCATTAGCCAAACAGCGATAGGGGGGAGATATTGAGAAAGTTTCTGCTTGGACGACGGTGTGAAAAGCGAGTAAATGGGGAAAACTGCGGTAGGTTTTTTGAATAATATGATCCATCGCCAAAGAAACGGAAGCCATGCTGACTAAATGGGCGACGGGAGTAGCAAAAAAAGGAGTGAGATAAAAAGGGAGCCAATCGTAGGCAAAATTAACAATTAAATCGTACTCATTTTGTACCTGTTGGGCGTAGTGCCACATATTGGCCAAAACGGCATTTTCGGGCATTAAAATCGGGGCTTCCCTGCCTTGACTTTGGGCGGAAATCTGGGCATTTCCTGCTATAGTAATCAAGGGGATATCATGCAATTGCGAGGCTTCTGGAGCCACTACCCGCACCGCGTACCCTTGCTTATTCAGAGTGCGAGCGAGATTATAAATAGTTAGTTCTACGCCACCGCCGTCCCCCGATCCCAAAAATCCCACGGGGGTGGAGATAAATAACAGTTTTCGACTCAATTTTGCACCTCAGTTGGGTGTAGTTTCGGTGAAGGTCGGTGTGGTGTCGGTGAAGGAAGTATCCTGTACATCGTCATCTTCTGGTTCACCAGTAGTTTCTAGGGGAGCAATATCTAAACGGGGAGCTAATTGCAGATTTAACTGTCTAACTGCCCAGCGTGCTGTTTCTTGCACTTCCTCATCGGGATCATCGAGGGCATGACAAATTAATTGACTGATCTGAGACATGATATCGTAGAGTCTGGTTAAATCCCGAATGGCATTTTTCCGCACCTGGGGATTTTTATCCTGGAGAGAGATAGCCAAAGCTTGGTTCATCGGTCGCAGGGAGCGGGTGCAGATTTGAGCGAGAGCTTCTAGGGTTAAACTGCGTTCGTAGGAATCTCCATCCACCATGCTATCGACTAAAGGCTGCATTGCCCTAGAATCGGACACCTGTGCCAGCTTCCAAACCGCCCTTCTACGGGTACGGGGATCGTTATCGCGAAGACTTTCAATTAAACGCAAGATTAAATCTACGTTCGGGATGCGGGAGGTAGCTTGTACGGGCAAAGAAGGGTCGAAATCCTCGTCACCACTGCCATTAATGTCACTGTCAGTTTTGGTGTCTGCGCCGAAGGGATTGCCATTGCCCCTGGAAAAGTTGTCGAGTGGGTTTTTAGGATTGGCGTAAGTTGTCTTTTCGCGCCGTTTTGAGGCTTTGCCCTTGGGACGATATTGGAAGAAAAGCGATAGTAAAGCTGCCAATAAAGCGATGGATAACAGGGCCGAGCCAGCAATTAATGGTATTGGTGAAGCCGCATTTTCGGCGCCAGCGTTGGCAGCCCTGGTGGTTTGACCTAGATACTTCTTCGTATTAGCGATCGCATTTTGAGCAGAGGGGTCGTTCGGAAGTTGTGCCAGAGCTTGTTGAAATTTTTCCACGGCGAGTTGATAATTCTTTTGGCTTTTGGCCTCGTAACCAGCTTTCATCAACTGCTCGTAAGTGGCGAAAGTCTGGGTTTGCTCTAACCCAGGTGAAGTTTGAGCGTTAACCTTGGATAAAACCTGAAAATCATGACCCCAACTGCTCACACCGATAGCTAACAACAATAAAAAATTAGGTTTGATCATAGAATTTATGTAACTGCTTGGGGGTTGGTAAAAGTATGATAGCCTAAAAGCTATAGATGGGAGGCACTCAACTCCAGAGATGGGTCATAGACTAGGATGATTGGGAAAAGCCCCCGGTCAGCGTCAGGCCAATAGTGCCGCTGCTGGGATCGGAGATAGAGTCCACTGTTTAACGCTGAGGGATTATCTGTGAAAAACTGGCTCAATTAAGCTTGTACCGGAGTTTTGTGCCAGGTTCGGCCTTGAATGGTCGTGTGTAATTGCCAATTAGCTACGATTTCTGGATAATCGCCCCGATAGTGACCACCTCGGCTTTCTGCCCGTAATAAGGCACTTTCCAGAATTAAGTCGGCGATATCTAGAAGATTTAATGTCTCGATCGCTATTCTTATTTCTAACTGCACCGAGGGACACAAAAATAATTGTCCTTTGTCGGGGAGAAGATTCTGGAGAAATTGGCCTATCTTTAAGGAATGTAACTGTTGTTTCCACTGTTGCACCCGTAGGATAGCAATTTCTAACTCATTTTGAAATCGGCAAATTCCCGCATTTTCCCACATTAAAATCGGTAATTCTCTCCGTACTTTTTGCCAGTCTTCCTGTTCTTCCTGCCAGTTTTCCGCAATTTCTAAGGGTTTTTCGGGTCTTTCCCCCAGAAAGTTTTCTGGCTCCAGACCTATTGCAGCTAAACTTGCCGCAAAGACAATACATTCCAAGAGAGAATTACTAGCTAAACGATTAGCCCCGTGAACACCTGTACTAGCGGCTTCGCCGATCGCATACAAACCAGATAGAGAAGTGCGGGCGTTTAAATCTGTGGCCACTCCTCCCATCCAATAGTGAGCGGCGGGGGCGACCGGAATCACATCCTCAAACACATTAATGCCCCATTTTTGACAGATGCGGATAATATTGGGGAAACGATAACGCAGACGCTCCGGTTCGATTGGTCTTAAATCTAGATATACTTTGGCATGGGCGGGATCGTCGGAGGTTTTCTGCAAATGGCTAAAAATCGCCCGACTCACCACATCCCGGGGGGCCAATTCTCCGGCCCGATGATAATCGAAGACAAAACGCCGCCCCAGAGCATCAATTAAATGCGCTCCTTCGCCGCGCACCGCCTCACTAATTAAAAACCGCGGTGCCCCCGGCACAGTCAAAGCGGTGGGGTGAAACTGAAAAAATTCCGGGTCGCGAATCACTGCCCCAGCACGCCAAGCGAGGGCGACTCCATCCCCCGTGCTAACGGCGGGATTAGTGGTTTGGGCATAGACTTGACCACCGCCTCCCGTAGCCAGAATGACTGCCTGCGCTCGCAGCCAACAGAGATGATCTTGATGGAGCAGACAAATACCTTGACAGCGTTGCCCTTCCGGATCAAGCCAGAGTTTCAGTGCGATCGCTTGGGGAATAATGGTAATATTGGGGCGCTCGGTCACTTTTTCCATCAGGGTACTGATGATCGCTCTCCCCGTGCGATCGGCCGCGTGCAGCACCCGGGCCTGGGAATGGGCAGCCTCAAGAGTGCGGGCTAAGTCATCTCCGGAGCGATCAAAACTAACTCCTAACCGCAGCAAATCAGCGATCGCTTGGGGGGCCTTCTCGACTAAAAACTGCACAGCATAGCGATCGCATAAGCCCGCTCCGGCTTTCAGGGTATCTTCTAAATGGAAAACGGGGGAATCTGCCGGGGAGGTGGCTGCCGCAATTCCTCCCTGCGCCCAATCACTAGCCCCAGTTTTTAAATCTTCTTTGGTAATTAAACCCACCTTTAAGTTAGGGGGTAAACACAGTGCGGCATACAATCCCGCCGCTCCCGATCCCACCACTAACACATCTTGATAACTCGGCAGTTGCGAGGAAACGACCATGTAGGAGTTAATTGATAAATTCTATTTATTCTAGCATTTCATTTCTCTATAGTTCTGGCAAAAATCGCCAGTCTTTCCCTTGGGGCAGTATGCCAGATTCTTTCTTTTGCCTCTTGCCTTCAGAAGCTGATCACTGAAAAAGGTGAGCGATCGCCCACCTAGAAATTTTTTTAAAACCGTAATTAACTAGATTTAGTAAACTCCGGGGTTAAAACGGTCATCACCCTCGATAAATTCTTTAGAAGGCTCAGTAACGGTAAATTTCTCCAGATTAGCCTGTAAACGCTCTTTTTGAGTGGCCGAGAGTCCGGGGATATTGAGGACATCTTCCACTTCTTCGTAGGGGGCGTTTTTGATGATTTTACCGGCTAAATTGGGATAGAACCCTCTCAAGTCCCGGAAATCGCGAATATCACTGTTATTGAGGTCGATTTTCGCCCCAAATTCTGTGGTTAGTTTGGCATCAGCCGCATTTAAGACCGCCACAGGATGAGAAGGAAGGGCGATCGAGGTGAGATTGAGAGCTTGAGCGGGAACTTTGCCCCAAAAACTCCCGATAATCAAGGCAATTACCGCCAGCAGACGAACAAGATTCTTCATTGCAGTTGTGGTCTCCTAAAACCAAGGCAAATTAACGATCAGGACAAGAAATGAAGCCGTCAGCTTTCCGACTAGGCATAGGGTGGGGAATTGGGATTTGCCACCGCAGCCTAGCTATTAGCTGAACGCTGATAGCTAGTTAAAAAAGTTATATCATGCCATTAGACCAGATCTTGACACTCTCCGCACTTTTCGGGCGGAGATTCTTGGGCTGAATCTTGCCTCTACTAGCAAAGCTAATTTTGGTCTTACAGTTTCATGTCTAGTCAGACTACACCTATAAGGCAAGCACTCTCAAAGACTACTCCCCAAGCGTAAATTTCTGTGTGTCCCACAGTATTTAATTGTTTGGCGTTCTGACAGTTTGGACTTAATTAAACACCATTGACTGTTAGAAATTTTGAGATGACGGAGTAGGACATTTAACTTGTTTCCTCACGTTCTCACGGTCAGCAACCTACGAGCATTCTAGCACAAAGTCGTCCTAAAAGGACGGGGTTTTCAACCCAAATTTCCGATAACCCATTTGGCCGTACTAGGGGAAGGATTTTGGGGGTTGGGTGATGGGGGAGCCGGGAGATCAGTGAACTGATAACTCAAATCTGATCCCTGATCCCTGAAAAGGCTGATGGCTAATGCAATTATTACAAATCCCTAAAATTATCAATGAAGAACAGCACTCCTATGGCATCATAGACTGTTGCTTGTCTTGAAATACATAATAAGGAAGACACAATTATGGCTCTCCAATTGGGTGATATCGTTCCAGATTTTACACAAGATTCTAGTGCAGGTCCGATTTCTTTTCACCAGTGGGTAGGAGATAGCTGGGTGGTGCTGTTCTCCCACCCGGCTGATTATACCCCCGTTTGTACCACGGAATTAGGTACGGTGGCTAGTCTTAAGTCAGAATTTGAGCGACGCAATGTGAAAGTGATCGCTTTGAGTGTCGATAGTGCCGAATCCCATCGGGGTTGGATTAATGACATCAACGAAACTCAAAACACTACCGTTAACTATCCGATTATCGCCGATGGCGATCGCAAAGTGTCGGATCTCTACGGCATGATTCACCCCAATTCCCTCAATAATCTGACGGTACGTTCGGTGTTTATTATCGATCCCAACAAAAAATTACGTTTAACCATTACCTATCCTGCCAGCACGGGACGCAATTTTAACGAGATCCTGCGGGTAATCGACTCCCTGCAGCTCACCGATAACTATCAAGTGGCTACCCCGGCTAACTGGACCGACGGCGGCGATTGTGTGGTGGTTCCCTCTATTCCCACTGAAGAAGCTCGCAGCAAATTCCCCAAAGGAGTTGAAGAAATCAAACCCTATCTACGCATGACTCCCCAACCTAATAAGTAATTAGGGTTTGCTAATCGGTGAACCAGATACTGGAAAACTGACAATCCGAAAACCAAGAAATCGTCAGGGAGGGTTAGCCATCCGTTTTAACGGATGCTACCCCTGGCAACAGGGGATTTATCTCCCTATATCATTTATTGGTTTGATTGTCAATAGATTTTTTCCTAGTTTCCCTAGATGTGTTACCGGCAGTAGTGCCGAAAAGCAATTTCTTGGCTGGGTTAAAGACAATTCATCGACATCTATCTTAACCATAAGTTAAATTAATATTTAATAAAAATCGGCTTAAGACGAAAAAAACGATTAGCATTATAGCTCCAAATGCTTAGTAGTGGCTAGTTTGACTAGATTGTAGAGGGATGAAATTATCTAGAGATCGAGCAAGTATCCTCAAGAATTCTGGGTTAGATATATAAGTAAATTTTATTTTAAGTTTATTTAAGACTGTCATTACTAATGCAAGGCTGAGTCAGGCAGATTTTCCCGTAGTATCAAAAATGAAACTCGCTCACATCGTTCAATCTGACGACGAGCGAGAGGCAATTATAGAGACTGCCGCTTTCACTAGCATTTAATTAAGAGGAACAACCGATGCCAACTTATAAAGTCACCCTGAAAACACCCGATGGCGAGAGTACAATTGAGAGTACAATTGAGGTTCCCGATGATGAGTACATTCTCGATGTAGCTGAAGAGCGAGGACTGGACTTACCCTATTCCTGCCGCGCAGGAGCTTGCTCCACCTGTGCAGGTAAACTTGAATCTGGTACTGTCGATCAATCCGATCAATCCTTCTTAGATGACGATCAAATTGAAGCGGGTTATGTCCTCACCTGCGTCGCCTATCCCACCTCTGACTGTGTGATCCTCACCCACCAGGAAGAAGACGCTTTGAAGTAATCTCTCTCCAGATCGTCAGAAAATTCCCGTTAGAGCCATGGCTTTAACGGGAGTTATTTTATGGCTCAAAAATTTTTTTCCCTAAACACTTGTGGGTTTTAGCTAAGGGTGCTATGATTGTTAATCGTGGAATTAATGGGTCGGTGCCCGAGTGGTTAATGGGGGCGGACTGTAAATCCGTTGGCTACGCCTACGCTGGTTCGAATCCGGCCCGGCCCACCACGATCAATGCCCGTGTAGCTCAGTGGTAGAGCACACCCTTGGTAAGGGTGAGGTCATGAGTTCAATCCTCATCACGGGCTTTCTCTTCCCTGCTCATTCTCAATAAACCGTTGAAGGATGAGATTAAGTAGGGTCTCCTGAATAAATCTAAAAACCTTGTTGGATAATATTTTTAGGCTTTTTTGAAATCAAAAAGTACCGGCCATTGGAGGGATCGGGGGGTAAATTTAGGGACTTTTTCCCTGAAAATTAGGTAATTTACCCGATGAAAATGGGTAAAACCCCACACCCCACACCCCACACCCTACACCCTGCCCCTAGGAAAAACTTTTTCAGCAGACCCCAATTAGTCCTCGATCGCCTAAAATAGTCAAAATTAACTTATTTGTTGGCTCATGTCTCCCCTCGACAACATCGCTAAACTGTCTCACCTCACCCGCAGAGATGTTCAGAAAAATTGGTTTATCGCTACAGCAGCGGGAAAACCAATTCAACCCGTCACCCTCAATGAAAAACAATACATTATTTGGCCGGCCGGCAGACAAATCCAATATCTAACTCAAAAAATTATTGTCCCCGAACATTTAGCCGGTTATCCTTTAGCGGGAATGGAACTGAGATTAATCCTAACTTGGTGGGCGGAAGATGTCAAAATTTATGTTAATAATCAATTTATCCAAGCAGGAGACCTCTTTGATTCTTCCACGCGCATTTTACTTTCTAACTCGGTCTCTACTGGTCAAGAAATCCTTGTTACTCTGCGTTTAGTCAGTCCCAATCATGATATTGGTGGTTTGATGAAATCGCAGTTAATCTATGAATATAGCCAAGCGATCGATCCTAGTTTTGTTGCTGATGAATTGACCATTCTCCATAATTATCTACAAACTTTTTATCCTGAAAACTTAGCGGCTTTTATCGCTACTCTCGATAATATTGACTGGGATAATGTCACCAACAAAGATAGATTTAATCAATCCCTAGAATCAATTCGTCAATCCCTGCAACCCCTCGCTCAACCTCTCAAAGAACGCAGTTTTCATCTTCTCGGCCACGCACATTTAGATATGGCTTGGTTGTGGCCGTTGGCAGAAACTTGGCAAGTGGCAAAAAACACTTTTATCTCGGTTTTAAACCTGCAAAAATATTTTCCTGCCCTCATATTTGGTCATTCTAGTCCCCTAATTTACGAATGGATAGAAAAACATCATCCTGACCTATTTCAAGCAATTCTAGAGGCATATAAAGGGCAATGCTGGGAACTTTTAGGCGGGATGTGGGTAGAACCAGAAGTCAATTTAATTTCTGGGGAATCCCTATTTCGACAGCTGCTTTATGGACAAAAATATTTTCAAGAAAAATTTGGACAAATCACTGAAACTGCTTGGCTGCCGGATACCTTTGGTTTTCCCTACCAATTGCCACAAATTCTTAAATCCTTTGGCATCAAATATTTTGTAACTGGGAAACTACATTGGAATGATACGACTAAATTTCCCCACGGTTTTTTTTGGTGGCAATCTCCCGATGGCAGTAAAATTCTTTCCCTAATGTCTCCTCCCAATGTTGCTGGAGTTATGGATACTAATCCAATTATTATGACCGATCATGCTCTCAATTGGGAACGGCAAACCGGCTTAAAAGATATTTTTTGGCTGCCCGGTGTTGGCGACCATGGCGGCGGTCCGACTCGTGATATGTTAGAAGTGGCCCAACGTTGGCAAACATCTCCTTTTTTCCCCCAGTTAAAATTTAGCCAAGCAACAACTTATCTGGACAGTCTCGAGACAAGTAATCTCCCTATCTGGGATGATGAATTATATCTAGAATTCCATCGGGGTTGTTATACCACTCACTCTGACCAAAAAGCCTATAATCGTTACTGTGAAATCCTCTTGTATCAAGGAGAATTATGGTCTTCTCTGGCTAATATCTTACTAGATATTCACTATCCGAAAGTCGAGATAGAATCCGCTTGGAAAAAGGTTTTATTAAATCAGTTTCATGATATACTGCCTGGTACTTCGATCCCCGAAGTATTTAGGGATGCTAATCAGTTATGGCGGCAAGTTATCACTACAGTTGAAGCAATTTTAGATCAAGCTTTACAGGCAATTGCTAATCAAATTAATTTACCTAATCCCCCCCATCCCCAAGCAAAACCTTTTCTAGTTTTTAATTCTCTTAACTGGGAAAGATTTCAGGTTATCTCTTTAGCTATAGAATCTGTAAATTGTTCAGTTTATGACTGGGATAATTGTCTTTGTCTTTCGCAATTATCCCACGACAATCAGCTATTATTTCTCGCTGAAAATATTCCTTCTGTGGGTTATAAGTTATTTTGGTTAGTTCCCAATCAGCAAGCAACCGAGAAAAATTTAACTAACTGCCAATTTATTTTAGATAATGGCTTGCTTAAAGTTACTATTAACTCGGAAACGGGGGATATAGATAGTATATTTGATATAATTAATCAAAAAGAAATCCTACAAGCTGCTGGTAATCAATTACAGGCATTTAAAGATCAAGGACAATATTGGGACGCTTGGAATATCGATCCGAATTATCAACAATATACCTTACCTAAAACAGTATTAAAATCGATCGAATGCTTAGAATGTGGTCCCTTGCGCTGGCAGATTCGCGTGATCAGAAATTTAGCTGATTCGGAATTTTGTCAAGATTATATCTTAGAAAAAGATTCTCCTATTCTCGAGATTAAAACTATTGTTAATTGGCAGCAAGAACATACTTTAGTAAAAACCGCTTTTCCTCTCACCCTAAACAGCGATTTTACCACCTATGAAATTGCCTGTGGTGCGATCGAGCGTGATCACGAACCAGAATCGCCAAAATGGGAAGTTTACGCCCATAAATGGGCGGATTTAACCGATACAGAGGCAAACTACGGGGTAAGTCTTTTAAATAATAATAAATATGGCTATGATGCTACTAACCAGCAACTGCGATTAACTCTGTTGAGAAGTCCCCGATGGCCCGATCCCGAGGCAGATCTGGGTAAACAAGAATTTACCTATGCAATATATCCCCATCAAGGTAACTGGAAAACGGCGAAAACTGTCCATCACGCTTGGCAGTTAAACTCACCTGTCAACGTTATTTTTATTAATAATTCTTCTCGATCAACCCAGTTGCCACCCGTGGCACAATGGTTAAAATTCTCGGCCGATAACTTAATTTTAATGAGTTTCAAACAAAGTGAAACATCCCCTCAGAGTTGGGTAATGCGCGTCTATGAATGTCAGGGAGAAAACGCTGTTATCGATTGGCAAAATCAATTACAATTAACAATAAAAGAATCGATCGATGGTTTAGAAAGAGCGATCGATCCTATGGAGCAAATTTCTCCTTGGCAGATAGCCACATGGTTATTAAAGAATTAATCTTCGTGATCTTCAAAAGGATCGCTTAATTCTGCTGCCGGCGGTCCAAAAGCGGTATAAAGAGCTAAAGCGGTAATTCCTACCAAAGCGGCAGCGATCGAAACACCCAAAATTGTTGCAGTTTCCATAAAATAAAATTTGCTTAGATACAGTCTGTATCTTATCTTAACAAAATATAACCGATCTCGCAGCCGATAACGATCGCTAATCTGGCCGGTTGCATTGCTGTTATCTCATGCCCGATAATGCTGAAAGGATCGACTAAATAGCGATCAAACCAAACTAGAAGAATTATTATGAAGAAACTCCTACAGGGACTAGAAAAGTTCCAGAGTGGTTATTTTGATGAACATCGGCAATTATTCGAGCAACTCTCCCACGGACAAAAACCGAGAATCCTGTTTATCACCTGTTCCGATTCCCGTATCGATCCTAACCTAATTACCCAAGCGGAGGTGGGGGAATTATTCGTAATTCGTAATGCGGGGAATATAATTCCTCCCTACGGAGCAACCAATGGTGGTGAAGGTGCATCTATAGAATATGCTATCAACGCTCTCGGCATCGAGCAAGTGATTATCTGCGGTCACTCCCATTGTGGAGCGATGAAAGGTTTGCTAAAATTGCAGAGTCTGGCCGATGAAATGCCTTTAGTTTACGATTGGTTAAAACAAGCAGAAGCTACTCGACGTTTAGTTAAGGATAATTACAAAGAATTAGAAGGGGAAGAACTGATCGAGGTGACAGTAGCAGAAAATGTTCTCAATCAGTTAAGTAATTTGCAAAGCTATCCAATTATTCGTTCCCGATTACATCAGGGTAAATTATCTCTACACGGTTGGATTTTTCGGATTGAAACTGGTGAAATTTTAGCCTATGATCCCATCCTACACGATTTTGTCGCTCCTCATAGTAAAATTGCCCATGCCGAAGCAGCAGACAATTTACCCTCTAGTCGTCATCTTCCCAATAGTCATCCCTTCAAGATTTCTGAGGATTATATCAGGACTCACGCGGAGGTAAAAAAAGCGACTCCTGCGGTTAATACTGTGGCCAAAAAGAATGGCTCCTCAACCCAAAAACCGGGCTATACTTATTTAGAACCCTCCCAAGCTGATCGCATTTATCGCGGTTCGAGAAGTTAATTAGGGATTACAGAAATTCTCTAGAGATGTGTCTATCAACGTCTCTAGAGTGGCAATTAAACGATAACTGCTATACTCCTCTATGGCTTCCCCAAAAGATTTTATTAGTCCCGTCAATTCCGAGCAAGAGTTAGTCTATCCTTTTCGGAACTATCTTAACTATCTGCACGCAAAATACTCTGATTTACAGACGGGTCATATCGCCGATTATATTCCGGAATTAGCCCTAGCAGCTCCAGAATGGTTTGGTATTTCTGTAATTAGCACTGATGGTCAGATTTTTGAGGTGGGAGACTGTCAGCAAACCTTTACAGTACAATCGATTTCTAAAGCTTTTGTCTTTGGATTGGCCCTAGAAGATCACGGAAGGGAATACGTTAATAGTAAAGTCGGTGTTGAACCCACCGGAGAAGCTTTTAACTCGATTATTCTCGATGAAAAAACCAATCGTCCCTATAATCCTATGGTTAATGCTGGTGCGATCGCTACCACGGATTTAATCACCGGACAGAATGCCACCGAAAGGCTAAAACGTATTTTAGAAATGTTTAAACGCTATACTGGCAGGGATCACGAGATTAATGTCCCCGTTTTTCTCTCGGAAAAATCCACCGGCAATCGCAATCGGGCCATGGCTTATCTGATGCTAAATTTTGGCATGGTCAGCGATAAAATTGAAGAAACCCTCGATCTTTACTGTCAACAATGCGCCATTCTCGTCCATGCTCACGATTTAGCCCTCATGGCTGCTACCTTAGCTAATGGGGGTGTCAACCCAATCACGGGAATACGGGCGATCGATGAACACTACGTTCAAGATGTGATCAGTGTTATGCTTACCTGTGGAATGTACGACGCTTCGGGAGAATGGGCCTATCGGGTAGGATTACCAGCAAAAAGCGGTGTCGGTGGCGGAATTACGGCAGTAGTTCCCCATCAGTTGGGAATTGGGACTTTTTCGCCCCTTTTAGATGAAAAAGGCAACAGCATCAGAGGAGTGAAAATTTGTCAAGATATTTCAGAGGATTTTGGTTTACATTTATTCAATGTGGCTAAACCAGAACGAGATTTAAAAACATGGCTTGAAGGCAATAGTTGATACCACCCCCTACTTCCCTCTCCCCACTCCCCCATTTCCCCATTTCCCCACACCCTACACCCCACACCCCACACCCCACACCCTGCCCCCAGGAAAAACTTTTTGCCGCAAACCCTACTTAGCTGTCCCCGACAAGAGCGCCTAACGGCCCTGGGAAATTAATTTGGCCAGAGGTCTGTGGAAAAAAATGTCATAAACCTCTTGACAAAAGCAGCGGATTGTGTGTAATATAAATATTGTGTGAGGAGTATAAGTTCAGCATAAGAGGAACCTTTGGGGTCGAAACACGGCAAGACTCCCAGAGGTTCTTCTTTTTCACTTCCTTATTGGCTCAAAGTCAGCCATAAAATCAGGTTTTACCCGATCGCTAGTTTTTTCTCAATTTATCCCTTCTAGGTCTGTTGCTGCTTACCAAGAGCAACAGGTCAAAATTTTGCCGAAGAAACTGCACAAGAGAAGTGTAATTGCTCGTAAAATTGGGAATTAAGTACAAGGGCAATCCTATGGCAGATAACAATAACGGTAACGGTGGCTTATTCTTCGTCGGGGTTTTAGTAGGCAGTGCGATCGGAGTAGCGGCGGGTTTATTAGTAGCGCCGAGATCTGGAAAAGAAACCCGTCGAATTCTGCGAAAATCCGCCCAGGCTTTGCCTGAATTAGCCGAAGATCTGACCACGACGATGCAATTGCAGGCCGATCGCCTATCGGAATCGGCCCGGCGTAATTGGGATGATACTTTAATCAGATTAAAAGAGGCGGTGACAGCCGGAATCGAAGCTAGTCAAAGTCTAGCCACAGACAATCCTTTCCCCGACTCGCAAGAATCCCCCCAAGGCGATAATCAACACTCGAATCACTACTAAATGACCGAACCTATTTTCTGGCTAGGATGTTCTTTACTGCTAGTCGCCGTTAGTTTAACGGCGGTTTTCATCGCCGCTTTACCTGCCCTGCAAGAGTTAGCCCGGGCAGCCCGCAGTGCCGAAAAATTATTCGATACCCTCCATCGGGAATTTCCCCCGACTCTAGAAGCAATTCGCCTGACAGGGGCGGAAATCAGCGAATTAACCGACAATATCGATGAAGGGGTCAAAAGTACCCGCCAAGTTGTCCAAGGAGTCGATCGCAGTCTCGGTAGTGCTAAAGCTGGTCTTAGCAAGCTCGATCGTGGCAGCCGTCGCCTCTTGATCGGTTTTAAAGTCGCTTGGAATACTTGGAAACGCAGTTAAGGAGATGGGGAATTATGAATTATGAATTATGAATTATGAATTATGAATTATGAATTATGAATTATGAATTGGGAAATGGGGGAGTGGGGAGATAGGAGAATTTCAACTAATACCCCAAAACCCTAAAACCCCAACTCCCTAAAACCCCAACTCTCAACTCCTAACCCCACCAACAAACTTTTTCAGCAAACCCTAAATATTTGTAAACTTTTTCGTCTAAGTTACCTTTCTGTGGTAAGCAAATCTTTACTGCTCCGATTTGGGGGTTTCTTGGGAGGTGTCATCGTTGTTGGTTTTTGGTTCTTGTCCTTTAAAAGTAGGGATAAATCGCGACAAAACTTCAAAAAGCTGATTAAAGGTCGTTTGATTGATTTTACCCGTCAAGAGCAATAACACAAAGACAATAAAAGCAAAGATAAAAATAATTGTCAAAACGCTGGTAATATGCTTTGAATCTGGCACAAAATGGGCAATCACCGCAACTATACAAGCAACCACAGCTAAAACCAGCAACAAAGCGAGACTAGGTTTCAGGAGATTGGGAGTTTCTGGCGTTTTGGGACTCATAGGGCGATTTTCTCGGCTTTTGCGGCCACGTTCCTCCCTTTCGTGGAGATATCTTTCTCTTTCTGTCTTAGATTCCACCCCTTCTAAGATATCGCGGATATTATATTTGCCGCGCAAACCGGGGAGAGTTGCTTCGACGACACCTTGGCGATCGAGTTCTATCAGATAGAGATAATCGACGGGAACTTCTACCCCGGTCGGTTTTTCCCCTTGCAATTCTCGAATCACTAACTTTTCCTGTACGGCTAAATTAGGGATAGTATCGTGAATTTTCTGAAAATCTGCCCTAATAATAGCTAAAAGCGCATTAGCACGGGAACCCTGGGCTTTTATGCTGATGTAGTTATCTTCCTCGTCGGCACGCACCAAAGCTTTATTAAGATCCATTGTCAGAACCACACCACTACGCCAACGCATGGTTTTATAGATCATCCGGTGATTACGGACGATAAAGCTGGAAATAATTCTGCCGGGCAGGATATCATAACGGTACTGGAAGTGTAAAGGTGCGTTTTCGTAGATATCCACATCCGGTTCATCGATGGGTAGAAGATCGGTGATTAGATAGCGATCGGGACTGTAACCATCAAGGGGAAAACAGAGTTCAAATTTTCCCATCAAATCCATCAAAAATCGGCGTTTATTTTCGGGATAACGTTGGGGTTGTTTGAGAATATTTGCCAGATCTGGCAGTGAAAGAATGCCTTTTTTTTGCACCATCAAATCGTGATTATTGAGAATATCATAAACACCGCTAGTTACCCATTCCGGGTTCAGGACATTGGTTTCATTCAGTCGCGGATCATCTTGGTAGTTGAGGACAATACCGAGATCGTGGAGAAACTGCACTAAACTTTTTTGATCGCTGGCCTCTTTAATCTTGGCTTTCTGACACATTTCCTGATACTTTTCGTAGGAAATAAAGTCATAAGTCTTTTGCATCGTTTCTAGTTGAGTTTTGATCTCAAACCAACTATTAGGGAATGGATCTTTGATATGGGGAATAGCATCGATTTGAGAGGCGATTTCCTGCACAAGTTGCTCGATTCCCGCACCGGTTTTACAGGAAGTGGCGATTAGCTTGGTGATTTGGGGATATTTTTTCCGGAGGGTGCGGATCTTAACTTGCGGGGGATTTTCATCGGCACAATTACCCACGATAATCACGGGAGAATTGCCTCCGTAGGTTTCAATGAGTTTTAACCAGTATTCCAGACGGTTTTGCTGTTCATTTTTGCGGTTGTCGAGGACAAGCAGATAAAGACTGCGTTTAGTCAGAAAAAACTGATGGGTGGTTTGCATCACTTTCTGACCGCCAAAATCCCAGAGATTGAGGCGAATATCGGGTTTTTGGGGCAGTTGCCACTTTTCAAGATTAATGCCGGGGGTCTTGGGTTCTCCAGAATTAAAGGTATTGTGCAGTAACCGCTTTAACAGGGAAGTTTTCCCCACATCCCCCTCCCCCACCAATAAAACTTTAAGCTCATTAAGAGGGCGTTTGGCTTTATTCTTGAGATAACTAAAAATCGCCTGCGGGTTGCCATTATCCCATATTATTTCACCCCATCCCTGACGAATAATTTCCGGGGGAACGTTGGTAATCGGGTTATTTTTGAGGACTAATCGCTTCAGGTTGACTAGGTGAGTGAGCGCTTCTGGTATCTCCCTGATTTGGTTATTGCTGAGGTCGAGGTCTTGCAGGGAGGTGAGTTGAGCGAGCGCTTCTGGAATCTCCCTGATTTGGTTATCGCTGAGGTCGAGGATTTGCAGGGAGGTGAGGTGAGTGAGTGCTTCTGGTATCTCGCTGATTTGGTTATCGCTGAGATAGAGGAATTGCAGGGAGGTGAGGTGAGCGAGTGCTTCTGGAATCTCCCTGATTTGGTTATCGCTGAGGTCGAGTTCTTGCAGGGAGGTGAGTTGAGCGAGCGCTTCTGGTATCTCGCTGATTTGGTTATTGCTGAGACGGATGTGCTGCAGGGAGGTGAGTTGAGCGAGCGCTTCTGGTATCTCGCTGATTTGGTTATTTCTGAGGTTGAGGTATTGCAGGGAGGTGAGTTGAGCGAGTGCTTCTGGAATCTCCCTGATTTGGTTATTTCTGAGGTAGAGGTATTGCAGGGAGGTGAGTTGAGGGATTTCGGGGGGAATTTCTGTTAAGTTTTTGTCGGACAGATCCAACTCCCCCGCTCTTTCGTCCTTTGCCTGTTGAATTAACTCTAATACTTCCTGTGCTGTCATTGACCATCCCCCCGCTACTATATTTACTCCATTTTGGCAAAAGATCCAGTTAATGCCACTGGTTGAGACCTCATCAGCTTGAGTTGAGTTTCTGGAGAGTGAACTGAAAACTCGCATCTGATGACCGATAAGGGACTTGCGTGGGAATAATATCCTAGCCAGAAAATCGCTCTGTAGAAGAATCAGGCCGGCCAGATGGCATATTATCAAAGCGCAAGTCCCTTAGCTGCGGGGACTCTCAAAGGCTCTCCCCCTACTTAGGGTGATCAGCAAACCTGGGCGATCGGAGGGCGCAGGTTCCTTGCGCCCCTACAGTAACGGATTTTGTCCACAATGTAGGGGCGAACTGCGTTCGCCCAAAAGGTACATTAATGTAGGGGCGAACTGCGTTCGCCCAAAAGGTACATTAATGTAGGGGCGAACTGCGTTCGCCCAAAAGGTACATTATCAAAGCGCAAGTCCCTAACTGGGTGACTAAAGTTGAGAATTCCCTTAAGATAAAGTAAATAAGTGTAAAGAAACTGAAAGTTAGCCTACACCCTTGCTGAAAAAATTCTCATTGTCTAGAAGTGCTATGCTCAATCGTTTTTGCCGAGGAATCTCGATCGCTCTTGTAATTGGTGTCATTAGCTGTCTGGGTTGGATTATCTGCCCGGATCAAGCTCTAGCGGTGAATAATCCCGAATTACTGCCCAATCAAGCCACTCCGATCGTTGATTTAGCCAATTATCTACCCGCAAAACAGGAAGAGGCATTAATCCGAGATATCGAGACATTTCAAGGGGAAACGGGCTGGAAAATGCGAGTTTTAACCCAATATGACCGCAGCCCCGGCCGGGCAGTGATTAATTTCTGGGGATTGGATGATAAAAGTATTCTCCTAGTGGCCGATGGTCGCGGCGGTAATCTACTATCTTTTAGTATTGGTGATGCCGTCTATGAATTTTTACCCCGCACTTTTTGGATCGAATTACAGGCCCGTTTCGGCAATATGTATTTTGTCCGGGAAAATGGCGAAAATAACGCGATCGTACAATCCTTAGACACGGTAAAAGGTTGTTTAGTTAAAGGTGGTTGTGCGGTAGTCCCCGGTTTACCGAGGGAACAGTGGATCCTAACTTTAATTACCTCAATTGTCGGTGGTTTAGTCTTCGGGTTTGCCGGTATTCCCCGCAAAGAAGGACAGGTTTTCGCTTGGCAATGGGTTTTAATTGTCTCTCCCCTCTGGTTTATCCTCTTTGTTGCTTTTGGCATCGGACCGGTGGTTACTCGCACCAGTGAATTACTGCCCCTTTTCCGCAATTTAATCGGTTTTGCCCTCGGGGTTTTAGTCGCCTATCTTTCCCCTCGTTTTAATTCCCTCAACGCCTCAAAAACCTAAGAATTAGGGGCTTGTCAGTGATCAGTGATCAGTAATCAGTAAACAGAAAGTAGCGAAGTTTTTAGCTATAACTGATAGCTGACGGCAGCCCCTCATGGTTCGATCGATCTAGCTCTGTTACAATTAGAAACATTGTGGAGTGAGTGAGATAACGTTTATGTGGGTCAATACTCAAAGTGAGATTATTAGTAAGGTTTTGCCGCCAGCAGTACGTCTGTTCTTAAGAACGCAAGTAGAACAGATAGAAGATTTAGAAATGCAGCTGCAAGGTCATGATCGGCAAATTTTGCGCGGTTATATCCCCGGGGTATTTTTAGCCGTGGGAAAAGCGATTTATCAGGGTTTACATCTAGGTAAAGCGCAATTAAGAGGGGAAAATATTCGTCTTAATATCGGGCAGGTTTTGCGAGGGAAACCCCTAAAAATTTTGGAACCTATTCGGGTTAGCGGTGAGGTGGAAATTAACGAGCAGGATTTAAATAATTCGATCGCCTCGACTATTTTAATTAATGCTTTTGCCGATTTACTAATTTTTTCCCTAGAAAATAACGGAATTGTTAACGCCAGAGAAATTATCTCACAACAGCGTTTTAACTGGAAAAATGTTCTCTTAAATCAGGGTTATTTCTCTCTTCTCGGCTATAGAGAAACAGGTGCGGAAGTAATTTTTAGCGCTGATATTACCCTAGAAGATGCCCGCACTTTAGGGATTATTCCCCGACAATGGCAAGGTTTAGCCCCAGATTTATCTATTGATTTGCAACCTTTTACTGTCGATTTAGGCAAAGATGTGGAGATTAAATCTTTTATTCTCGACGATAAAACTCTTTTCTGTCAGGGAAGTTTTTTGATTTTACCTTAAAAATAAACGGGATGATTCCGGTGGGTTAACTTAGTTTAACCCACCTAATTAGGGCTTGCTGAATAAATCTAAAAACCTTGTTAGATTAAGGCTTTTTCAGGGGGAAAATTCACACCCCACACCCTACACCCCACACCCCACACCCCACACCCTGCCCCCACCAACAAACTTTTTCAGCAGACCCTAATTATTACCCCGGATTCTGTGCAATTAAAATAACTGTTTGCATTAGTCCGACTAGAAGACCAAGAATACCACCGAGATTAACAATTCCCTGTAATTCCTGTTTAACAATGCCTTGAATAGCATTTTCCAGATCGGCCGGGGAAGTGGCATTCACCCGATCGCGGATCACCTGATCGATGTTGAGAATTGGGATAATTTGGGCGACTAATTTCTCTAAATCTTCCTCTAGATAACGCTCTAAAATTAACGCTAACTCTTGACTAATTACCCCTAATGATGTAGTCATTGACTCCGAAGATTGCAGACGATTAATAATTAAATTAGCGATTTGATCCCAGTCGATCGTTTGTCCAAAATCTTGCAGAAATTGTTCGCCACTTTCTTGAATATAAATTCGCACCGTATCCCTAGTGGTTTTACGCAATTGTCTGACGGTGGAGATAGGTAAATTTTGCAAAGAGATACCTTGTAACCAGTTTTTCAGACGATTACGCATCTCTAAAGATAGTAATAATTCTTTGATTCTGGTATTAGCTAAATCCTTTTCATCAAGGCAAAAAGTGCGTAAGCGGGCCAGGGCATTGCGTAAACCGAATAAATTGGCTACTACCCAATAGGTTCCACTGGTTTTTTCCCGAAATCCTTCATCGATAACTTGAATATTGCGATCGGTTAAAAAATCGATTAAAGCTAGACGGATAACATCAGCAGGTAGGACGGTTTCTAATAGCCAATCGGAGAATTGTCGCGCCTGTTGTTCACTGAGAGAAAATTCCAAGACTAGGCGATCAAAAATTTGATTGATCTGTTTTTCTAAAAAATCCTGCCGTCGGGCTAAAACTTTTAGTAATTTCGCTAAAGATTCCCCGAATAAATCGTGAAGAATCGCCGCCAAAATCTCGGCGGTTTTTGCTTGCCGATCGCCTTTTATTTGTTTTAAAGCTAATTGTAACAGCCAGAGTATCGCCCCCTGTACCCTTTCCGTGTCGAGGAGTCGTTTAGCCAGTTTTTGTAGTTCTTCGGGGGTTAACAGGGAACCCATGATCGTATCCGATACCCGGACAGCTAATCGATCTTGATTGCGAGGAATTAACCCCGGAGTGAAGGGAAGAGGACGCTTACCGATATAAATCGCCTTGTAGGGACGAAATAGCATTTTTATGGCTACATCGTTCGTAAAATAGCCAATAATTGCCCCCGCGATCGGCGGTAATATCCATGTCCAAAGAGTAGGGAGATTCAATTTAGCAGCAAAAAATAAACGGAAATGTCAGTAGGTTATTTCTTCAAGACTAACACTCCCATCAGTCCTGCTAGGAGTGGATAGTGAACAGCGCTGGAAAATCCCGACTGATAGCCTAATTTTACCTGTTCTGGGCCCCGGGGAAAGCGATCGATACTGGGACTAATATAAGCGTACTGGTCAGTTAAACCGTAACGCTCGGCAGCGGGAACGACGATATGATCGAGATACCAGTTTTGGAATAGTTTGGCGATGGTTTGGGTGGGTTGATGGAAGTCCAGAATCGCCGCTTTAGCACCCGGTTTGAGGACTCGGTATAATTCCCCCAAACATTGGGCAATATCGACCACATTGCGTAATCCATAGCCGATAGTGGCACAATCAAAGCTAGAATCGGCAAAGGATAAATTGAGGGCATCCCCTTCCATCCAGTTAATATTAGTGGCGCTAAAACGTTGACGGGCGATTTTTAATTGTTGTGGGGAAAAATCTAGTCCGATCACTTGGCCGGTTTTACCCACTTGTTTTGATAATAGGTTAGTCAGGTCGCCGCTACCACAACAGACATCGAGGGCAAAATCCCCTTTTTCGGGTTGACACCATTTGACTGTCATTAATTTCCAGATATGGTGTAATCCTAAACTTAATTCCTGATTGAGGCGGTCATATTCGGGAGCGATCTGATCAAAAATTGCTTGTATTTCTGTGGAGTTAGGTGAGGATTGATTGGACATTTTTATAATATAGCACCAGAGAAAATCCCAGATGAAGTTATGTCATTCTATCCTATCTCCGCCCACGGAGATAAGCTGTTGACCATCTACAGCAGTTATCTTCATGGTGGGGAACAGTGACTTAGATTACACTTCATCTATGTGATCATCTCCCGGCCGCAGTTCGATCGAGAGGCCTTCCCGGGCGAGAATAGTTTCAGGGAAAATCTTTCTTACCTGTTCCCCAATGCGATCAAGAAAATCGTCATTATGGGCGGGATCATGATGAAATAGAACTAACTGCTTAACTTGCGATGCTTGAGCGATTTTGACTGCCTGCTGCCAAGTGGAATGACCCCAACCCACCTTAGAATACTGAGGATCGTTGTATTCCTCATCGGTGTAGGTAGCATCAATAATCATCACATCCGCTTGCTGGGCTAAAGCCAGAACGTTATCATCAAAGCGATCGGGAAAATGTTCGGTATCGGTAATATAAGCTGCCGATAAACCCTGCCAATTTACCCGATAACCCACCGCTTCCCCGGGATGATTTAAAGGACGGGTTTCGACGCTGACATCGCCGTAGTGGAGGGTTTCGCCCATTTCTAGATCATAAAATTCTAAATCAGCCCGCATAATCTGCAAAGGCACGGGAAAATTAGGATGTGACATCTGATCGTGTAATGTTTGCTTGATGGTTGCTCCGTTGGCAGAGGGAACCCCATAGATTTTAAAAGTATTGCCCCTGATAAAAGCAGGGGTAAAAAAAGGAAAACCTTGAATATGATCCCAATGGGAGTGGCTGAAAAATAAATGGGCTTTCGCTGGACTTTCTGCCATCAAAGACTGTCCTAGGATGTGTAACCCTGTACCACCGTCAAAAATTAATCTTTCTCTACCGACTTGCATCTCCACACAGGAAGTATTACCACCATAACGAACGGTTTCCGAACCTGGACAGGGAATACTCCCCCGTACTCCCCAAAATTTAATCTGGAAGCAGTTGTAGGGCATATCAGAAGTTTCTCTACTTGTGCTGATGGGCTAATAGATCAGATTAGCACTCTTCCACAATTAAGGCAGTGACTTCATTCCTAACAGAACGATCTATGATTGAGGGTGAGGATCGTCACTTTTGCAAGAGCATGGATTTACAGAAATTCTTAGAAAAACTGCCCCAACAGTATCAGGATTGGGGATCGGCTTTAATGTCGCCTATTTCCGAGCAATTAACCCTTTTAAGCCAAAAAACTGCCTCTTATCCTGATCGCAATCTCTTTCCCCTGCTCAATCTAGCCGTTGCCTGTCTGCAACCAGACGAGGTTTACTGTCAAATTGGTTGTTTTCGTCGCGGTAGTTTAGTCGCCGCTTTCTGCCATAATAGCGATCGCTGCGGTTATGGCGTAGAAGCCTTTTTTAAATACGATCCATCGGGAGAAAAACTAACTGTATTATCTCAAGATTGAGTTAGTTGCTTTTGGGTATAAGTGAGGAAAGATTAGCAAAAATTGCCCGCACTTGTGGGGATATTTTTTCCCTTTGATTGATTAAATAAATACTAACAAGGGTTAAAGATACCCCCGCCCATTGCAATACACTTAACATCTCACCGAGGAATAAATTCCCGAAAGTGAGGGCAAAAACCGGAGTTAAAAAAGTCAAAGAACTTAAACTGGTTAAATTGCCTTTGGCGGCTAAATAAAAGAATATTCCATAGGCGATCGCACTACCAAAAATCGTGGCATAACTTAAAGCTAACCAACCATTTAAATCTACATTTTGCCATTGATGGGATTCGGTGAAACCTGAAGCTAAAAATAGCGGCAATCCTCCTAAAATCATGTGCCATCCGGTGGCGCTGACGGGATCCGCATGACGACAGACAAACCGGATTAACACTGTTCCCACCGCCATGGATAGGGAAGCCAAAAGCATCAGCATTTCGCCGCTATTTAGTAATTCCTGCCAGCTAAAGTCAATATTTACCGCTTTTTGTCCAAAAAAGTCATAAAACCATTGATCGGGCAAGCCGATTAAACTAATTCCCCCAATCCCTAAACCCAATCCTAACCATCCCCAGACACCGATAACTTCTTTAAATAGCCAACTGGACATTAAAGCCACCGCTAGGGGTTGGGAGTCAATAATTACCGATCCTAACCCCGCCCCGGTGCGATTTAATCCCAATGCCAGAAAACCTTGAAAAAGAGTGCCATCCATGAGAGCAAAAAGGGCAATCCATAGCCATGCTCGCAGGGTTTTGGGCTGAGGACGACCTAAAAACCAAGCTACCATTAAAACTAACATTCCGGCGGGAACAAGGCGAATTCCCGCCATAAATAGGGGGGTGGTGTGGGGGATAACACCCTTCATCGCTACCATCGCTGTTCCCCAGAGAAAAAACGGTGAGATAAGTAAGAGGGGCGAGGATTTCTTTAAATCTAGGTTTTCCATAGGTAGCGATCGAGTTTTGTAGATAACAAATTTCCCTAATTGTATAGTAGAAACTGGGGATCAGCCCTTAATTCTCCTGACTTTCTTTTAACTGATTTTCCTCTAAATCTGTTATTGGTTTTTCTTCCCCGTAACTGATCCAGATCGCAATCATCCCAGCGATAGGAATGGAGAGAAAAACCCCTAATAATCCCGCAATTCTTTCGCCGATAAAGAGGGATAAAAACAAAATTACTGGGTTTAATTCTAGGGCATTGCCCATAACTTTAGGGCGAATAATATTATCTTGAATTTGTACCAAGACAACACAGACAATAAAAGCTTTAACGGCAATTGTTAGTCCTTGGGAGGTAAAAGTCAAGATAGTTACCAACAAAATGCCCAGGGTTGCCCCGATACCCGGGATAGCATCGATAACACCAAGAATACCCGCTAAAATTAGCCCATATTGAATTCCCAATAGGGAAAAACTTAAGAAACTCGTCACCGATAAAAAGAGCATTAATAACAGTTGCCCGCGAATAAATCCCAGAAAACTTTGTCGAAAAGACTTGGCAAAACGCTCCCGGTATGCTGGGGGGAGAAGCTGCAAAAAACCTCGCCAGAGTTTATCACCGTCGATGAGCATATAAACACTGATCACCGCCCCGAAAACGCCAGTAAAGACGCTGGAAAAAACTCCCTGTACGATCGATAAACCCGTGGCTAAACCAGTTTGTAGGGTTCCCACCATTTTATTCAAATCTAATCGATCGAGAAAGTCTTTAAAGGGTAAAAAATCTTGTTGACCCAAGGCATCGGTAAGATTGAATAGTAGTCCTTTCCCCTGACTAACTGCTTCTAATCCTATGCCTGTGACTAATCTAAATAGGAGGATAAAAGCTACTATGGTGGTAATAGCAATGGCTAGTCCTCTCGGTAGATAACGAGATAACCAAACCACGGGATAATTTAATAGAGCAGCCAGGATCGCTGAACCAGTAAAAATAGCGATTATCCCGTAGAAATAGTTAATTAAGATAATCAGACTCCAGCCACAACCAAATAATAATAGATAGCGCACTAGAATCGAGTTATTCAGAGTTTTCCAAAAGGAGCTAGAAGGGGTCATAAATCAAGCCAGAAATAGGATTTTAGCATTTAGAATTGTTTTAACAAAGCTTCCCGCATGACCGAGACGGGGACGGGTTGACCTAACCAGATTTCTAGCGCGATCGCTCCCTGATTAACTAACATTTCTAACCCATCAATAATTCTTATCCCTCTAGTCTGGGCCAACCGGAGAAATTTGGTCGGTCGGGGATTATAAATTAGATCGTAGGCGATCGCCGATGAGGGCAAAAGGTCTAATAATTCTAACTCAACTGGGGATTGTTCGCCCTGGGGGGACATTCCGATGGGGGTAGAATTAATCAGGAGTTCTGTGGTGGGTAGCATCCCCTCTAATTCGTCCCAGCCATGCACTTCTAGGAGGTCATAGAGGCTGGTATTCGCCCAACTTTCTTTAAAAGGATCTAATTTCTTTTGATTGCGTCCTACCACATGAATTTCGCCACAGCCCAACTGGGCGCAAGCCACCACTACCGCCCGGGCAGCGCCGCCATTGCCTAAAATAACTGGATTCACCTGACTCCAATCTTTGTCAAGGGATTTCAAGGGTGCGAGAAAGCCATCCACATCGGTATTTGTTCCCTGCCAGCCGGTTTCCGTGCGCCAGACGGTATTAACTGCGCCTACTAGCTTTGCTTTCTCCGTAATTTGCGATAATAAGGGAATAATTGCTAATTTATGGGGAATTGTGACGCTAAAACCCTGTAGATCGATGGCGGACAAACCAGCGATCGCAGTTGCCAAATTTTCCGGGGCGATCGGTAGGGGAAGATAAACATAATTTAGCCCCAAGGCATCGATAGCGGCATTGTGCATGGGGGGAGAAAGAGTATGGCCGATGGGATCGCCGATTACGCCTAATAACTTGGTTTTTCCGTTAATAATGGTCATAAAAAAAGGTGGGCTTTCCCCACCAAAGTTTGATATCAAGGGTGGCCAATGCTCACCTTACTATACTAGGGTTTGCTGAAAAAGTTTTTCCTGGGGGCAGGGTGTAGGGTGTGGGGTGTGGGGTTTTACCGATTTTGAGGGGGTCAATTACCTAATTTTCAGGGAAAAAGTCCAGGGATTTTTCCCTCGATCACTCCCATATCCATTACTTTTTGATGGCCAAAAGGTCTAAAAGTTTTACCCAACAAGGTTTTTAGATTTATTCAGCAAACCCTATACTATTTCTTGATTTCGCGGGCCATTTTCAGGAAAGGATTGATATTGTCATCGTTAGCGCGACGAACGTTATCATTAGCAGCGTTAGCCTTACTATTAGCCTCGGAAGTCGCCGATTTTGCCACAATACCGTTATCGGTGACTTTGCTGACTTCCATGGAAGAAATCTGTTTAATCGATTCGCCACCCTTTTTATTCGAGGCAGTTTTCGGGAAAGTACGTCGGATCGTGATCGGTGTCCGCATAAAGTCGATATTACCGAGAGTTTTAGCGTCATCGGGTTCCAAGTAAAAAGCCTCTTTCGGTTCCGGTGCGCTCATATCCATCGGTTCATCGACGTATTTCGTCTTATTGCCAAACAGGCCAAAGAATCCAGCCATTTTCTCGCTCTCCTAAATAAATATATTTACCATAAATTGCTGCTGATTGTTAAATCATATCAATATTTATGACAAAAAGCCAGGTAGGGTGTGCTGAATAAGTCTGTTGGTGGGGTTAGTAGCCGGTCATCAGTAGCCGGTCGTCAGTATTCAGGAGTCAGTATTCAGGAGTCAGTATTCAGGAGTCAGTATTCAGGAGTCAGGAGATTATTTTTATTTATTATCCCCACACCCTACACCCCACACCCTACACCCTACACCCTACACCCCACACCCCATCACCCCATCACCCCATCACCCCATCACCCTACACCCCACACCCTACACCCTACACCCTACACCCTACACCCTACGCCCTACACCCTACACCCCACACCCCACACCCCACACCCCAATCAACGCTGTTCTAACCTACGACTGGCTAGGGACATAGAATAACAGAAAATCCAGTAAATAAACGCCAAAAATAGATAAACCTCTGGATAATCGCCGATAAATTTCGGATTAGCTAAAACCGAGCCTGCCATACCCAAGAGGTCCACCAGTCCCACGATCGCCAGTAGAGAAGTATCCTTAAATAAACTGATAAATTGACCAACAATAGCGGGAATGACCGCTTTTAAAGCTTGGGGTAGAACGATCAATAATAAAACGAAAATCGGTTTTAAACCCAAAGCCCTGGCCGCTTCAATTTGACCTTTGGGAATCGCTTGTAAACCACCCCGGACATTTTCGGCCAGATAGGCTGCTGCAAAAAGGGTAAATCCGGCGATCGCTCTGATCACCCGTTCTGGTCTGGTCCCGGCGGGTAAAATTAAAGGTAACATCACCTGAGCCATGAATAAAATTCCCAACAAAGGTAAACCGCGCAATAATTCGATATAACCAATAGATAGCCAACGAATTGCCGGTAATTCACTCTGTCTCCCCAGGGCCAATAATACCCCCAAGGGAAAAGATAAAATCATACTGGCGATCGCTACTAATAAAGTTAAGATTAAACCACTGAGATCATCGAGGGGAATTGCCTTTAAAAATAATCCTCCCAATAGTAACCAAGCGATTAAAGGTAAAGTCAATAACCAGAGCAATCCCCACCAGCGTTGGAGAAAAGCGGGGCAATTCGGGAAGCGACCCCGGTTTAATTGCCAAGAAAACAGCGATAAAGCCGCAATTATCGTTAAAATCAGCCAAATTCGCCATATTGACTGTTCTGGATAACGACCGACTACGAATAAACCGATATTTTCCGTCACTACAGCCCATTTTGCCCGATTTATCGACCAATCAAGAAAACTTAAGCCACCCCAGAGGCTGAGAAATAGACCCGCAAGGGTTAAGATGACGTTGTACCAAGTGTTAAAGAGATTTTTTCTTAACCAGAGTCCCATAAAATTCCCTAACCTCCCCAGTGGTGATCATTGTACTTTTTCAGTACAATGGTGCTATTAGAAAAATTCAGACTGATTTTCGACCATGAACAGTTGCATTTTAATGGCTAAAATTGTCCGTCGTCCCGAATTACGTTATACCCAAGATAATCAAACTCCCTACGCTCAAATGTTAGTCGAGTTTTCCCCCAATCGTGCCGAGGCAACCCCAGCTAATTTAAGGGCCGTAGCTTGGGGAAATTTAGCCTCAGAAGTCGCTCAGAACTATAATGAAGGCGATCGGGTAATTTTAGAAGGTCGTCTCTCGATGCAGACGATCGATCGTCCCGAAGGTTTTAAGGAAAAACGGGCCGAATTAGTCATTAGTCATCTCTATCATCTTGACGGCAGCCTGAGTAGCGGTGAAATGGCAGCCCCGACTCCAGAAAAAGTCGTGCCAATCAATACCCACAAATCGAATAAAACTGAGGTGGAAAAACCCGTCGCACCTGTCTCCCCCGGGGACTTCGAATACGACGCATCCTATGAACTTTCTAATCCTTCCGCTTGGCAACCTAGCGACACATCGGTGGAGGAAAATTTAGACGATATTCCTTTCTAAGTACCCCAACAGAATTAATGGCTCTTCTCGATTTTGTCTGATAATTTTTGCTTATGGAATCGTGAAATGCTGATCGGGCAAGACTTTCAGCACTATTTTGACGGATATTCTATCAGTATAGACCTCGTTTCCACACAGAAACCAGAAGAGCCAAAGCTTTAACTGAGATATGGCAGGCTAGAAGAAGTAAGTATTAGCGCGTGAGGATGTCTCAATGCAAATTACCCTAAACCTACCGGATAACCTCAGCCAAGCCGAAACCTTTAACCAGGGTGACTGGCTCCGGGAGATTGCCATTGCGCTGTTTCAGCAAGAGCGGATTTCCCTCAGTCGCGCCAGTAAAATTGCCGGGATGGAAGTCATGGACTTTCAAAAACTGTTGGCAGATCGCGGTATTTGTGTTCACTACGATGTAGAAGACTTTGAGCAGGATGTTCAACATCTGCGCGATCGAGGCTGGCTATGATCGTCGTCAGCGATACCTCCGCCCTTGCCAATCTAGCGATTATCGATCATCTCTGGTTGCTAGAGTCAATTTACCAAACCGTTATCATTCCAGACGTTGTTGCTAGGGAACTAGCAGCCGCAAGCAATCCCATCATTCCAGCCATTCTCCAAGTCGGTTGGATTCAACCCCAACCCCTCACCAACTCCGAACTCGTTAACCAGCTTCAGCAAGAACGAGGATTGGATGCTGGAGAAGCGAATGCCATAGCCTTGGCCCTTGAGCTACAAGCTGATGATCTGCTCATTGATGAACGCTTGGGGCGGCAAGAAGCCCTGCGGCTAGGGCTGTCTATCATTGGTATTCTGGGCATTCTGCTCGTTGCCAAACAAAGAAGCCTCATCCCTCAAGTTCAACCTGTTATGGATACCTTGATTAGCCAAGCTGGTTTTCGTGTCAGTTCCCAGCTATATCAGCGTGTCTTAGCTTTGGCTGAAGAACTTTAGTAAAGGATAAGCCAAGATAGTCTGTGGAGTCGGTATCGATCGAAACTATCGTCTCCCATACCAATGGACTCATCCTAGTTTAGTAGGTTATCTATAAATTTATAAAAACTCAATCCCTCTCTTGCCCAAGATTACAGAGCCTAAAATCCAATAGGACGGTTATCAAGAGTCCAAATAGTTGTGTGAAAACTGTTTGAGAAATTTGTCTTCGATCTTTAGCATACTGAACTCAGATGAGCCGTATATTTATACGGGGAAAGTTCAGGTATGTACCCCAAAATAGTCCTACTGATCAGTAATTTTACTTTCAGCGAGAATTTCTTGAAGGACGGGGGATAAATTGCTAGTTAAACGGCCGGCTCGAATAAATTCAGCGTAGGTATCAGCTTCGATATCTAGGAGGGTTTCCCGAAGTTGTTCCATTGTCAATAGCTGTAATTGGGGATAACTATCGTTGAGAGATTGTATTTCCGCTTCTACGGTCTTTAACTTTTCTTTGACGAGATGCTGCTCATAACTAAAGAATTCGGGGGCAACATCGGGAGATTTATCTAACTTAGAAAGATAGTCTAAAACCCTTTTTAAAGCTACCCGTCGGGCTAAAAGTTCTGCATAGTTTTCTCGAATTGGTTGATCACCGATCAAGTCTAATCTCGATAGGAAAGTTTGAATAGTTAATCCCTGAACCAACAGGGTAAAGAGAACAACTCCGAAGACGATATCGATGATATCCTGACGATTGGGAAAAATAACCGGCACACTTAAAGCTAGGGCAATAGAAACGGAACCGCGCAAACCTCCCCACCATAAAACCGTTTTTTCCCGCCAATTAATTTTAGTTTCCATCAAGGCATTACTAACAGTTGCCAAGGCAAAGGTAGCCAGAAAACGGGCCGCCACTACGGCAGCGATCGTGATAAAAATTAAATTGAGATTATCGGCTAAACTGGAGAGACGAATCTGATCGCCGATGAGGAGAAAAACGATCGAATTGACAAAAAAAGCGAGAAACTCCCAGAATTCCGTGACTAATAGCCTCGTACGGGGACTCATGCTGATTCTAGAGCCAAAATTACCCAAAATAATCCCCGTAGTCACCACTCCGATTACCCCCGAACCCCCGAACTCCTCGGTTAATAAATAAGCACCGTAGGCGGACACAAGAGTTAAAGACTGTTCCACTAGGGGTAAATCGAGACGTTGAGTCAGATAGGAAATACCAAAACCCACTAAACAACCCACTGCCACCCCGATACCGATAAAAGCGGCAATCCGGCTAATGGTTGTCTCTAAGGATAGACCACTAGCACCGAGGGGAATTTCCACCAAAAGAGCGAAAGCGACCACAGCGACCCCATCATTAAATAAGCTTTCCCCTTCCAAAAGCACGGTGAGTTTTTTACTGGCCCCTAATTCGCGAAAAAGAGCGACAACAGCGACGGGATCCGTAGAAGAAAGGCTTGCACCCACTAATAATGCCGTAAATAGGGGTAAATTAGTCAATTCATCTAGGGTAAAACCAACCCCGAAAATCGAGATAATTACGCCGACAATAGCGAAAAGACTGACGGGAATCCAATTATCCTTCAGATCTCGCCAGCGCGTATTCCAAGCGGCTTCAAATAGCAAAGGGGGCAGAAAAATTTCTAGAATCAGTTCGGGGGATAGGTTCACCAGACGGATATCGATAAAAGCTAAACCTAAACCGACTATCACTAACAATAGGGTGTAAGGAATTTGGCGAAACCAGCTAAAAATCCTCGAAACCGTGGCCACACTCAGGGAAACGGACAAAACAATTAGAAATTGTTCCAAATTTTGCTTAATGACTTCATCAGTAGCGGATTCTAAACTCATTGGGTGGGAGGCAATCGGTGAGCGGACGTGCAAGAAAAGAACAATCTAAATTATTATTACACTTTAGAACCAGTGATTTTTTCTCCTAAACCCAAGTTTTTCTGCTGGCAATTCCTTTTATCTATGTCCTTGACTATGCCTCAGTCTGCCGAGTCCTCCACGGGTGAGGATTTACCCCTAGCTATCTCACCCAGTAACGAGCAGTTAGAGAGTATTAATAGCTATTTAAACCTGATTTTGGCGGCTTTAGTCTCTCTAGCTAATTTAGACTCCGAGTCTATCACCCAAGCAGCCCAAGAATTAGCCTTAGATGCAGATACAAGCGATCGCCTAGTTGCCCACCACTGGCAACCCCAGTCAAAACTTTCCCTCGCGGACATCCGTTCTCTAGTTCTCCTCCTCTGTCATTTGGCCCAAAAAAAGCAAGAGTTAATCCGTCGCGCTGTAATTCTCTTGGAACAAGTGGGAACTCAAGGACAAGAACCAGTTAAAACCACACTTTTGGGCAATTATATTGATAATTTTCGCTTAAAATACCCAGAAATATCGGAAAATAATCTCAGCGATTCTAGCCTTGCTTCCCTAGCCTGGAAATTATTAATCGATTTATTGTTCTACAGCAGCCCCCGCAGTCATCTCCTTCTCTGGCACACCCTTTTAGCAAGTAAAAAGTAAAAAGCCTATCAGTTATCAGTTCTCAGTTATCAGATGTAAGTTTTCAGTTCACCGATTACTGTTTACTGTTTACTGGACGGCTACGCCGTGCCTTTGGCAACACTGAAAAAAAGCTTCCCAGTTCATAATTCATAATTCATAATTCATAATTCCCACCGATAACTAAAAATGAGTAATCTAATTCGCAAATATACACCCCCCACCTGTACCCTAGAAATTTGGGGAAATAGTTCGCCTCTAGCGGTTTGGCTGGGTAAAAATGTCTTAAAGGATGCCCACTTTCAATTGCGCTTTGATGATCCTAGATTGAGTGAGGAAAAACAGGTGACGATCAAAGGCGATCGCACACAATTACAACTCCTAGGGGAAATTGTCGCTAATTATGTGCAGAATTTACTCTCTAGTCCCGTTTCTACCCTCTCTTTCGTGGCTAGTGGTTCCCCCGAAAGCCATCTCCCCTCCTTACCCTCTCTCCGTTGTCAGGGACTTCTGCAGCATCAATTATTTTTAGGTTCCCTGCTAACCGATCAGGATAAACAGGAGATCGAATTAACCACATCGCAATTATTCGATCTAGCCAATGCTTTAGGGGAGTATAACCATGAAAGCCCCCTAATACCCCCTTTAATTCGCCAGAAAACCCGAAAAAATGCCCTGATCTGGACGGGATTAATCGCCTCAGCCCTAATAACTATCGGGGGAATAGCGATCGCATTTTATCAACAGCAACAAGTGGCCAACAATGATTTAACCATCGATCCCAATAGTGCCAAGATTCCCCAACCCTTGCCAACGCTGCCTTTACCCCCCACGGGAACAGCCGCCCCAAACCCGCAGTTACCGGCAAATTTGGGCAATAAAACCCCTTTACCGCCACCGCCCCCCGTGGGAACCGTTCCAGCCCCAGTTCGTCCCTCTAGCGTCCCCCTGGTGATTCCGCCGTCCACTTTACCGCCGCCACCAGTCACAGGTTCGCTTCCCGGCGGCACGGCGATCGTAATTGAACCGAATAATCAGAACATCCCGATTACTGCCCCCCCCGTCACTGGCGCTCAGGGTACAAATGCACTGGCAAATCTTCCCCCCACCACGATGAATCCGAGTCCAGCACCGCCAAAATTGCCCAATTTACCGCCTCTAAGCCCTGTTAACCCCGAAAATGTCAATTTAGACCCCAAACCGTCCACAAGTACCGCTAAAGCCCCAGAGACGAACTTACTAGATACAATTCCCCAAGTGGCAGAAACCAGAGAATATTTTCAGTCCCGTTGGCAACCCCCGGAAAGTCTCAAGCATACTCTAGAGTACCGTTTGGTCTTAAATCAGGATGGTTCCCTAAAACAGATTATTCCCCTGGGACAGGCGGCGAAAATCTATCTCGATCGCACTAATATGCCCCTGCTTAATCAACCTTTCGTGTCTCCCCTCGATATCTCTGGTAATCCCCAATTGCGTCTAGTTCTTGGTTCTGATGGTACGGTGCGGACCTTTATGGAACAGTAATAGGCTGTACTGCATTTAATTTACAATAATCTCGTCGGCGCTGTCGGGTTGGTTCATTTCCGTTAGGGTTTGCCAACCTGATTGCCAGAGATTCGCGTCTTGCAACTGTTTAGCATTAATCCAGAAGCGGACGGTCGGATCGCAGGAAGCGACTAATTCGGCAAAAACCCATTGACCGCGATTTTGACGATTGACCACTTGAAAATGTCGCCAGCCCCATGTTTTTTGTTTTGCCGTCCATTTTGACCCCAAGAGATGGGGATACTTCTGTTTTTTGGGCATAAAAGTTAAAACACCTGAGTGCGGGATAGGCTAAAACCCTTATATTATCCTAGTTTGCCAACCCGATTCTTTTCCAGAAGCCAAGGAGAGGAAAAATGATCGGGGCGCTTAAGTGCGCCCCAGTTTTGGCTAATAACCGCGCCAAACACCAACCAAAACCCCTTGCACCTGTACTTGTTCAGTATTGGCTGTAATTGGTTGATATTTTTGATTGGAGGGTTGGAGAGTGATGATTTCGCCTTCTTGGTAGAAACGTTTTAAAGTAGTACCGTGGCCTTCGACTCTAGCGGCGACGATTTCCCCATTGGACACCCCTTCATTGCCTGTGAGAGAACGCATAATCACCAGATCCCCATCAGCAATATGATCCTCGATCATACTGTCTCCGGAAACGCGGAGAGCATAACAGTCTTGACTGCGTTGCAACAGGTTAGAAAGATCGAGTTTTTCTTCCACATCGGTGAAGGGTTCCACTAAACCACCAGCAGCGATCGCGCCTAGAACAGGTAAACCTTGCACTGGTTGTTTGAGAATCCGCAGGGTGCGTGCTTTTCCTTCTGTCCAATCAATATAGCCTTTGGCGCGTAAACGTTCTAAACGGCTTTGAATCGGTGCGGGAGAGCGTAAATTCATCGCTCGCATCATTTGCCGGATGGAAGGGGCGTGCTGAGTAGTGCGAATGTACTCAATTAGCCAGTCGTACAACTCCTGTTGCGCTTGAGTAAGGGATTCGAGGTTAGTCATGATCTATTTTCCTATCCTTGGGTTAAGATAATTTGTACTTTAGTTCATTTGTGTTTAACCTAGTACATCTTAACTTCATCGGCTGACTAAATCAACTGGTTATTAGATCTCTTGCAAAAATCAAAAATTGTCGTGCTTGGTTAGGAGACTCCGAGACAGGAGACTCCGAGACAGGAGACTCCGAGACAGGGGATTATTTCTATTTATTCTTCCGACACCCCACACCCTACACCCCACACCCTGCCACCACCGAAAAACTTTTTGCCGCAAACCCTAATTAATAATTCATAATTCCTTCTCCCTGCTCATAGACAGTCTTAACGAGTAATTTAGATAGTCAACAGCTTATCTTCTGACCTAGCACTTTTTTTTAAAAAGTATCATTAATTTTTATCTCAATTCTGAATATTAATTAATCCCAGGGTCGGTTGCTGGCAAACTCAGCAGCGTATTAAGAAAAAATAACGAATTGCTAGAAAGCCCAGAATCTGGATAATGATCGAGGTGGAGACAGAAAAATTGCTCTACTTAAGCCTGTCTGCCGTAAGCGTCCAATAGTAGATAGGGAGTCAAAAGCGACGCTCAAGAAAATCCTTCGGTTGTCAGGGAAACGAGAGGATATTTAGTGCGAAATTGAGCCGTAAAAAAACTTAAAATCCCGACAAATATCGTAAAAACTAAGGGGAACACATGACCACAAAAACCTATGCAACCATAGATGGTAACGAAGCTGTTGCACGCGTTGCCTATCGTCTCAGTGAAGTGATCGCTATTTATCCTATCACTCCCTCCTCGCCTATGGGTGAATGGTCCGATAGTTGGGCAGCCGAACGCAGAGCTAATCTCTGGGGAACCATTCCTTCCGTAATCGAAATGCAGAGCGAAGGTGGGGCAGCGGGAACCCTGCACGGAGCGCTACAAACAGGCTCTTTAACTACTACTTTCACTTCCTCCCAGGGATTATTATTAATGCTCCCCAACTTCTACAAAATTGCGGGGGAATTAACCTCTTCAGTAGTCCATGTGGCAGCCCGTGCTTTAGCAGCCCAAGGGTTGTCAATTTTTGGGGATCATAGTGATGTCATGTCTGCCAGAAGTACGGGTTGGGCTATGTTAGCGGCTAATTCCGTTCAAGAAGCTCAAGATCTGGCGGCTATTGCCACAGCTACCACCCTAGAAACGCGGCTTCCTTTTCTGCACTTTTTTGATGGTTTTCGTACCAGTCATGAGGTGCAAAAAGTCGAATTAATTAGCGATGAAACTCTCAAAGAACTGATCGATGAAGACCTAATTATTGCCCATCGTCAAAGAGCTTTAACTCCCGATCGACCGGTGTTACGAGGCACGGCACAAAATCCCGATGTTTATTTCCAGGCAAGGGAAAGCGTCAATCCTTTCTATCATGCTTGTCCCGATATCACTCAAAAAATTATGGATCGTTTTGCCCAATTAACAGGACGGCAATACCATCTCTATGAATACCACGGTGCGCCCGATGCCGAAAGAGTGATTATGTTAATGGGATCGGGAGGGGAAACCGTCCATGAAACCGTGGATTATCTCAATCAAAATGGGGCTAAAGTTGGGGTTTTAAAAGTTCGTCTCTATCGTCCCTTTGCCGCCGAAAAATTACTGGCAGCTCTGCCCACCACGGTGAAAAAAATAGCCGTTTTAGATCGCTGTAAAGAACCCGGTGCTGGGGGCGATCCGCTATATTTAGACGTGGTAAATGCCTTTATGGAAGAGTACGAAGGCAAGCTGCCGAAAATTGTGGGAGGACGCTACGGTTTATCTTCCAAAGAATTTACTCCAGCCATGGTTGCTGGTATATTTGATAACTTAAGTCTCGACAAACCGAAAAATCACTTCACTATTGGTATCGTTGACGATCTTACCTTTTCCAGTCTGGAATATGACCGCAGTTTTTCCACCGAACCAGACAAAGTAGTGCGGGCAGTTTTCTACGGTTTAGGTTCCGATGGTACGGTGGGAGCTAACAAAAATTCAATTAAAATTATCGGTGAAGATACTGATAATTATGCCCAGGGTTATTTCGTTTACGATTCCAAAAAATCTGGGTCTGTCACCGTTTCTCACCTACGCTTTGGCCCCCATCCGATTCGCTCTACCTATTTAATCACCGATGCTAACTTTATCGCCTGTCATCAGTGGGAATTTATCGAACAATTTGACCTGCTAGAAACCGCTAAATCGAACTCAATTTTTCTCCTGAATAGTCCCTATCCACCGGAGGAGGTGTTTAGTCACTTACCCCGCCATCTCCAGCAAACTATCATCGATAAAAATCTGCAAGTTTATACGATTAATGCCACTCAAGTGGCCAAAGAAGCGGGGATGGGCAGTCGGATTAATACCGTGATGCAGGTGTGTTTCTTTGCCCTAGCGGGGGTTTTGTCGCGGGAAGACGCGATCGCACAAATTAAAAAAGCCATCCGCAAGACCTACGGCAAGAAAGGCGAAGAAATCGTGCAGATGAACATTAAAGCCGTGGATTCTGCCCTAGAACACCTCTATCAAGTCTCAATTCCCGCCACTGTCACCCCCGAAGCTTTTGAATTAAGACCACCGATTCCCGACACTGCACCCGCTTTCGTCCGAGAAGTCCTCGGCAAAATTATCGCCCGTCACGGGGATGAATTGCCCGTTAGCTCCCTTCCCAACGATGGGACCTATCCCACCGCCACTAGCCAATGGGAAAAACGCAATATTGCCCAAGAAATACCCGTTTGGGATGCAGATGTCTGTGTTCAGTGCGGTAAATGCGTTCTTGTTTGTCCCCACGCCGTTATTCGCTCGAAAGTCTATGATGAGGTCGAATTAGCCACCGCTCCAGAAACCTTTAAAGTCGCTAATGCCAAGGATCACGACTGGAAAGGGCTAAAATTCACCATCCAAGTGGCCGCCGAAGATTGTACCGGTTGCGGTCTCTGCGTTGATGTTTGCCCCGCTAAAAACAAATCGCAACCACGTCTAAGAGCGATTAATATGGCTCCCCAACTGCCCCTGCGGGAACAGGAACGAGTTAACTGGGATTTCTTCCTTAATTTGCCTAATCCAGACCGATTAAGCCTAAATCTCAATAAAATTAACCATCAGCAAATGCAGGAACCTCTCTTTGAGTTTTCTGGCGCTTGTGCCGGTTGTGGTGAGACTCCCTACGTTAAATTAGTCAGTCAGCTATTTGGCGATCGCATGATAGTGGCTAATGCCACCGGTTGTTCATCTATCTACGGAGGTAATTTACCGACAACGCCCTGGGCAGTTAACGCCGAAGGTCGCGGGCCGGCCTGGTCGAATTCCCTCTTTGAAGATAATGCCGAATTTGGCTTAGGATTCCGAGTTTCCATCGATAAACAGGCAGAATTTGCTGCCGAACTGTTACAAACCCTCGCTAGTGAAATCGGAGAAAGTCTAGCGGCAGATATTCTCAATTGTCACCAAGTCGATGAAGCGGAAATTTACGAACAACGGCATCGGGTAGAGGCCCTAAAATCCCGTTTAGGGGAATTAACCCCGACCACGCAGGTGAAAATGTTGTTATCCGTGGCCGATTATCTGGTCAAGAAAAGTGTCTGGATTGTCGGGGGTGACGGTTGGGCCTACGACATCGGTTATGGTGGCTTAGATCACGTTTTAGCCAGTGGTCGCAATGTCAATATTTTGGTCATGGATACGGAAGTTTACTCGAATACGGGCGGCCAGTCCTCGAAAGCTACTCCTCGCGCCGCCGTAGCTAAATTTGCTTCTGGTGGCAAACCCAGCCCGAAAAAAGACCTCGGTTTAATGGCCATGACCTACGGTAACGTCTATGTGGCCAGCGTGGCTATGGGGGCAAGAAACGAGCAAACTATCAAAGCTTTCCTAGAAGCGGAAGCTTATAACGGGCCATCGTTAATTATCGCCTATTCTCACTGTATTGCTCACGGGATCAACATGACCACCGCCATGAACCATCAAAAAGAAGTGGTGGAAAGCGGTCGCTGGTTAATGTACCGTTATCATCCCGATTTAGCTAAAGAAGGCAAAAATCCCCTACAATTGGACAGCCGTGCGCCTAAGCTTACCGTAGCGCAAACTCTCTACTCGGAGAATCGCTTTAAGATGTTGGCCACCAGTAAGCCGGAGGAAGCTAAACGTCTGCTCAAAGAAGCACAAGCAGATGTGGATACGCGCTGGCAAATGTATCAGTATTTAGCAGCAAAAGGTACAGGGAGCAACGAATAGTTATGAATCTACACACTACTTACATGGGTTTGCAATTGCGATCGCCGCTAGTCATCGGTGCGGCCGCACCCTTGAGCGAGGATATCGACAATATCAAGAGAATGGAAGACTTCGGAGCCGCTGCCGTGGTTTTACACTCCTTTTTCGAGGAGCAGATTAAACACGAAAGACTGGCTCTACACCATCATTTTACCCACGGAGCCGAGAGTTTTGCGGAAGCTTTGACTTATTTTCCCGAACCAGAGGTTTTTCACGTTGGTTCCGACGAATATCTCAACCATATTCGCAAAGCCAAAGAAATGGTCGATATTCCCATTATTGCCAGTCTCAACGGTGAGACCTCTGGGGGATGGTTGGAGTATGCCATTCAAATTCAACAAGCGGGCGCTGATGCTTTGGAGTTGAATGTTTATTATGTTCCCAACGACCTAGAATTAACCGGAAATCACGTCGAACAAAACTATATTGATATCCTCAAAATTGTCAAATCGGAGGTATCAATTCCCGTCTCGATGAAGTTAAGTCCCTACTTTAGCAATACGGCCAATATGGCTAAACAATTAGCGGAAGCAGGGGCCGATGGGTTGGTATTATTTAACCGTTTCTATCAGCCGGATATCGACTTAGACACCTTGGATGTTCACCCTAATATTATCCTCAGTAATCCCCAAGCAATGCGTTTACCCCTGCGCTGGATTGCCATGCTTTACGGTCGTGTAGCGACGGATTTTGCCGCTACCAGTGGTATTCATAACGCCATCGACGTGATCAAAATGATGATGGTAGGGGCAAAAGCGACCATGTTAGTTAGTGTTTTATTACGCCACGGTTTGGAGGAAATTACCAAGATCGAACAGGGTTTATTGCATTGGTTGGAAGAAAATGAGTACGAATCGATCGAGCAGTTAATTGGCAGTATGAGTCAAATGAATTGCCCAGATCCGACTGCTTTTGAACGGGTACAGTACATGAAAGCTCTGCAAAGTTACGAACCTGTTTGGAAACGTTTTCAAACCACCAGTAAATAAAAGTGGGAAGTGGGGAGCTTTTTTCAGTGTTGCCAAAGGCACGGCGTAGCCGTCCAGTAAACAGTAATCAGTAATCAGTGAACTGAAAACTTAAGTAGGTAGGCGTTAAAAATTATCAGCCACCCCCCTTATCAAGGGGGGCAGGGGGGATCGGCACCCCCCTTATCAAGGGGGGCAGGGGGGATCGGCACCCCCCTTATCAAGGGGG
>NZ_JADBUZ010000106.1:0-4798 GCF_020245305.1 Microcystis sp. M20BS1
GCAACACAAGCTGCACAAGCTGCTGCCGCTGCTGCAAATAACGATGCAGAGTGGGTGGCGACGACCCCTGCCACAAGCACCAATCCTATGGAATAAGAATCAGCTGACCTTATCGGAGGTCGGCTGATATACGCCTCTCTATTAATAGAGGGGCGTATATACCGTTCTACTACAGAGAGAAGGAAATGACTACACCATACACAATAATATCTAGACAGGGCGTCGAAAATAGAAGACAGTTTAAAGAACAACCCTTCGGAGAAGATTTGGGCAACGGCATCACCTTAGAAATGGCTGCCATCCCGGGGGGAACTTTCCTGATGGGTTCATAGCCAAATGAGGGATATAGTTTTGATGATGAACACCCTCAACATCAAGTAAGTGTCCCACCCTTTTTCATGGGTAAATACCCCATCACCCAGGCACAGTGGAAAGAGGTTGCCTCTCGCACAGATTTAAAAGTTAAACAAAACCTTGATCTCAACCCGGCCCATTTTAAAGACCGTCCCGATAGTGATCGCCGCCCCGTAGAACAAGTCAACTGGTACGATGCCGTTGAATTTTGTGCGAGATTATCGAAACTGACGGGAAGGGAATACCGACTACCGAGTGAAGCGGAATGGGAATACGCTTGTCGTGCTGGAACTACTACCCCATTCTACTTTGGGGAAACCATTACGGGGGAATTGGCTAACTATAACGCCAGCGAAACAACTCCCGTGGGACAATTTACACCCAATGCCTTCGGACTGTACGATATGCACGGCAATGTCTGGGAATGGTGTGCTGATACTTGGCATGATAACTATGACGGTGCGCCTAGTGACGGTAGTGTTTGGCTTGATAATAATCAAGAGGAAAATATTGATGGAAAGAGCAGATTCGGCATATATTCTGTCATGCGGGGCGGTTCCTGGGGCAACAATCCTAATCTCTGCCGTTCCGCGATTCGCTACGACACCTACCGCCGTGTCAACCGCTACTTCCTTAACGGTTTTCGGGTAGTCTGCGTCGACCTTGATCGCGAGGGTGCTGATTCCCCTCGATTTTGGGATAAAGCTGATCGCTTGATGGTGGTGACGGTAGGAGGTGCAGCCCTAGGTGGATCGATTGCGGGAGTTTACGGTGCGGTTATTGGTGCGATATTAGCGGCGGGTTGCGGATGGTATATTACCTTTAGGAAAGCAAAATGAAAACTTTGTTATCAGCAATCAAATAATAGAGGTTATGTTATGTTGTCATTTGAAGAGCTTCAGAGTAAAGCATCAGCAGAGAAACATCTGCTGTCATATGAAGAGTTTCAGAACCAGGTCTTAAAAGTATTCGGTGCCTCTAAAAGAGAGTGCGATTTTTATAATTTCTCGTACGGTTTCGTTGCAGAAATTAGCTACACTAATTTCCAGTGGTTATTTTTTGCAGTCAAATATGTAACAGACCCTGAAAACTGTTACTATGGCCACTGGATTTGTGTTAAAAGATATGACAAGGCCTGTAAGTGTATTACTGAGTTATTGCCTCAAGCAATAGAAGTTCTTGCACAAAGAACAGAGGAAAGTATAAAAGAAGAAATTGCTGTTTTTAACCAATTAAAGAAGTAATTAGGGAGTAAAAAATGAGCCTCTGCCTATCATGCGCCCGTCGTAATGACCAAGATCCATGTATGGGTCAATTCTCTGACGGGCATTACTATTGGGGAACTCCAGTAGTTCGGTCCGAATTGGAGAAGGTACCTTCTTGGGTACGGGATAAAGAAGTATATTCTGTCAAGGAGTGCAGCAGATGGGAAGAAAGCCCTTAAGTGCCTTAATAATATATGCAATAATGGCACTCGGCGTAGCTGCATTCGCTGGCGTAGCACTTAACCTATCGAAGGCCTCGCCTTCCATATGTAGCGCTAATAATGACAAGGTAGTAGATAGAGTTAAGGTAATCACATCCACCGATCCCCTACTTGCCTCTAATAGGAGAGGCTGTTATGTATATATACCCTTAGATGGGCCCCCGCCTGAGATAGGCGAGTGGTTAACTATACAAGGGAGAGTGGTGAATGGTGAGTTTAAGGGCACCTATAACCGTACTTATCTAGACTATGATAGTGATAGCAGCCCTAGGCTTAAGAAGCGGTTCCTCAGAATAGAGGAGCCCTTACAAGAGACCGAACCTGGTTCTGGTTACTATCTGTTAGGTAACCTCAGCCTACGCGTCGATGCGCTCGACGTGCGGGCCATCAATTATGCGTTACGACACGGCGGTGTCGTATACGCCATCATCGAATGGGACCAAGGTGTAGTGTATAGTATGACCTTCGTTAACGAGACCGAGTTCTATGAGGCTATAAAACGTGCTAGATACAATGCTCGCCCTTATACTAGGGAGGAGGCCCCCGCCCATACCAGTAGAGCTATGTGATATAAGGCGCCATAATGGCTCCCTCGTAACGGCTAAGGCCTGGGTTAAGAGCATTACATACTCTAACCCTCTACTACCCGACCATGCCTACGCCCTCCTATACGAGGGTGCGGGCACTAGCAGGTGCAGTGTACTTATCCTGGCTAGGAGAATACGCAGCGGTAGGTTTATAGAAGTAACGGGTAACGTTAGTAACGGCACGTTAATTAACGTTACCTTTAAAACATTACCTTAGGGTAAGTCTCATGACAATCGTATTGGGAGCGCTGGCCCTCATAGTATCTCTGATACCATATCTCAGTATCGAGATTCTGTTGATGGCGCTTATGCCACTTATTAGCGGCGATAACGCGATGGGCGTATTAGCTATAGTGATAATTGGCACTATCACCAGTGAGGCCCGCATGAGTAACCCGGCCTTCACTGGTATGAGGGTAGTTACCGCCACTAGCGGGTACGACGCATCGGCTTCGCTGTTAATACGCATCACCAGCCTAATTGGTGGCATAGTAGCCAGTCTAGGCATAGTAGTCATGGACCAATACCTCGGTGTATCTCATATGTGGATAACGCCATTAATGATGGTCATCTTCATATTAGTGCAGTGTTGGGGCCGCGCCGAGATGATAGGTCTAGCCGTTATCACGGCTATCTTCCTATGGTTCCTGCATAGTCAGCCCCACGCTACTACCATCCTGGGTATGGGGGGCTACGTTATGGCCAGCCTAATACGCCCCGCTAGGCGTAAGACTGAGGACTGTGAGACCAGCAATGCGCTGGGCATCGCTATATCACTAGGACCATTCCTGGCTATTGGGTTACCTGTAGCCGCAGCCGCCCCTGATGGTAAGACTGAATCCTATCTCGAAGCGGTAGTGCGGGGCATATCATTGGGACTAGTCATGTTAGGTAATAGTAGTGGGCGAGATGCCATGAGTTCCTATCTGGCCCTAACGGATGTAGATCAGTTGAATTGGCGCGCCTTCGTCGGCGTAGTAGTGTTACTGACACCCCTATTCTTATCAGCCTATTGGCTGACCATCTGGATGATAAGGAGCCCTATGTGGCAACGCTGGTTACACGCCGGCCCCACTCGCCTTATCAATCTAGGTGTAACGGCAGCCGCGCTGGTCGTGTTGATGGCATCGGCTCATGTTAGTATTCTATTCCTACCGGGGGCCGTATGTCTAGGACTGATGTATATGGTAGGGGAGTTATCAGGAATAGATAAGATGCTACCCTTCCCCATACTAATAGTCATCAGCCTCATAAGCCAATGGGGCTCCTAGTACCACACTAGGCCCCATTGGGGCACTAGGGGACATCGACTGCGGCCTAATCGGCGGCACTGGGTGTACCCATCCATTAACTACATACGCCGGAGAGCTATATGAAGCCTATAGAATTAGACGCGCGTCACGTAGCGTGTCTATCACTGTTCATGTTCGCGGTGATCGTGCTGGTCATCACGCATAGTGTGGCGGTATTACTAATCGTAGCATTCCTGGCCCGCGCGCTCTATCTATCGAGCTCCAAGCGGAGCAATGCGCGTATCATACTATCACCTAATGGTGTAGAGAGTCGAGTAGGCGGGAAGAGCTACTGGAAGATAGGGGAGGTAGGAAATGTCTAGCTACCCCATTCATCTATATAGTCTAGCCATTAAGCCGCGATATAGAGGACTAGTAGTTCTCGTATCCAAGGCATGTCTAGAGATGAAGAAGGCCCCCGCAGGGGGGACCAGCCGTCAAGTATGGCCATACTACGGAGCCCGCCGCGGGGAAGAGTGGCCGCATCATTAAGAGACCCCAGGTCCCGCCTTATCAATTAACCAACTAACGAGGTAATATGAAGCTCAGAATCAAATTGACACGTACCAACGCAACCCGACAAGTAACACTTACTACTAGCCCTAAGAATGGCAACACGGTGCTAACTGGCACCGTGGTGGGGGCCAGTGATTATCAATTGAACGTGAATGGTAACCTCGTTGATGTCAGTGAGTTAGCCATTGGGCTGACTGTTAATCTAGTATTCAGACCACAAGATACTGATACTATAGCCGAGCACGTAGCTGATGGTTACCGTATCCATGGAAATGGCAGTCCATTCATCACAATGGTAATTGAATGTCAAACTAAGAAGCCCGCAGCCGGGGGCAATATAATCATCATGGGGGACGACATTGCGTCAATTGACTATGAAGCATGGAATGACGATACCTTCGTGAATGAAAAAGAGTTAGATATGCTCTTCCAGAAGGGGGCAGGAACTAAGGGGGCAAGTGGAGCAGCGCGTGAAGCAAGTGCTCCTACTTCAGGTGCTCCCAACTGGTTCAGCCGTAAGGTAACTCTCCAAGAGAGACTCTAATAGAGAGCTAGAGTATAAA
>NZ_JADBUZ010000107.1:0-23127 GCF_020245305.1 Microcystis sp. M20BS1
AAAAGTTTATGCTGCTATTTTTTTTTCGGAAAAATAGGTTGTAATGGGAGACTCTTTGTTTTCCTAGACAAAAATAATTACTTTTTCAAAAAAACACTTTTCTATTTTTTTGTTGGGTATTTTATTCTCTGGAAGTCCCTGGATGCAGCATCTGATGGGAAAGATGACTGGCTTCATATCCTGCCAATACATCCCCAACCAGTCCGCCTACCTGGGCACCAGCGATCACGCCTACTGGGCCTAATACTGCCCCAACAGTACCTCCAATTACCTCTCCGGCTGTGGCACCAGCCATGCCACCTGCCATGCCTGCGCCCATATCCACCAGTTTGGTAGGATGTTCGCTGATCTGCTGCACATTGTCCTTAATACTGTCAATTGCTTGATCAGCCAACTGATTTACCTGTTTTATCCCTTGGTCAACTTGATGCTTGAAATCACCCATAATCCCTAGCAAAAAAACTAAGTTGCACTGATGATTCTAGCCGATATTCCGCACATCTTCATATATTTTTATATATTTTTACATTCCCCAAGATGTTTTGACGAAAAACTGTCATTGTAGGAACTACTATTGACAACTATTTTCAGTAATTGATTTTTTCTGAGAAAATAAATTACAATTCTTCACCTTGATAAAAATCAATCATTGTAGCTAGAGTCCTTACCAGCAAAGGGTTGTCAGCAATATATTAGTAAAAATTATCAATTGGCGTGCCAAGGTCAAAAATCTATGGTGGTGACGAGGCTTATCGAGGTTATCAAGCCAGTAAGAAGCGATATTTCTATGGCATTAAAATTCATCTGATGGTTACAGAAACAGGAGAGCCTGTGGAATTTTTTCTCTCGACCGGTTTATTTGCTGATGTTAGAGGTTTGAGAGTATTTTCCTTCGATTTACCAGTCGGTAGCGTTGTTTATGCAGATAAAGCTGACAACGACTATGAGACTGAAGACTTGTTGCTTGAAGCGGAACATATCCAACTCTCGGCTATGGGTAAGCACAATTCTAAGTACCTCTTAATTTTGCTGAGATACTTAACTTTTTCTGGCAATTTATCCTGTAATTAAAACAGACAAAAGAGAGAAATAAATTCTCTCTTCTGCTCGTGAAAATTATGCCAATTTTTAGATAAACGAGGGGAATTTATTCTATTTGTAATTGGCTCTCGTGTCTTTAACCGCCGCCCAAAAAAATAGGGCTGTTAATGGTACACTTGCCGCTAGAATTAAGCCAGTGGTGGTATTGCCTAAATCCGGTTCTCCCGAACTAATTTCAAAGACACAACCCACACCAGCGATCGCTGTAACACAGGATAATAACAATAAAACGCCGCTTTTCGGGGTCATTTTCACTCCTCACCTAAATTAACTAATGCCTTTATTTTGTCACTTTCTCGACCGGTTTCACCGCTTGCACGGAAAAACCGTGTTTTTTTAATTCTTCATTGAGTGCCAAATCGTTATCTACTCTGTCCACGAACATGACACCATTAAGATGATCCATTTCGTGTTGAATTACCCGCGCTAGTAAACCGTTAGCTTGCAGTTTTCGCGGTTTCCCCTGTTCATCTTTATAACTCACTTCGATCGCTTGGGGACGGATGACATCTAAAAACACATCGGGAATACTCAAACAACCCTCTTCCGCTTTGCACAATTCCCGACTATAACCGATAATTTGGGGATTAATCAGAATTAGGGGCGGATTTTCCGGTTTATCGTGTTCACAATCGATGACAATCAATTGTTTATTGACTGCCACTTGCGGAGCCGCTAAACCGATACCATTGGAACTATACATAGTTTGCAGCATTTCTTTGGCTAATTGGCGAATGCTGTCATCGACCTTAGCAATCCGCTTGGCCGGTTGACGCAAGACTCGATCGCCGAGATAATGCAGTTCTAAAGGGGGTTTTTCTAATTTGCGTTTTTCTACGGTAATAGTGGCGCTCATAAACTTAATTATCGATGGGATGCACAATTTTGATTTTAGTCACTGGCTCTGGGGCATTTCTCAGGAAAAGGGAGAAAAAAACCCAGACCCTTCATAAAATTTTACACTGATCACAGACAGTTCGTCTATATCAGGAGGTGGGAAGTGGGAAACTTTTTCAGTAAGCAGTAATCAGTAATCAGTGGGGGAGTGGGGAGAAGGGAGAAAAAAGCTGATTGTAACTGGCTACTTATTAGTAATTGGTATTCCTAACCATTGGCTTAATTCCGCTGCTAACCATTCAATTTCAGGTTGACTCAGATATTCTTTTGTCTTACTGCTAATAGTATATTCTTTAGTCCCCGCCCAAATAGTTAAAGCCATCGGCACATAAACTCGATCGCCATCACCATCTTTGGTATGATAACTATCAGCTTTCACCAGTTTATTAATATATTCCCGTGCCATTTTCTTTTTGCCTGGAAGTGTCAAACCCCAAATTCGCTGAATGGTAACAATTTCTTGACTATTAATAGTTATAATTTCCTCCCCTTTGAGACAATAAATAATCTGGTAAAGCATTCCTAAACCCACAAACCAAAAAGGCCAGGAAAAGAGCAGAAAAAACCAACTCATCCACAGAGGAATAGAAACGGCTCCTCCTGTCCATACTAATAAAAAAGCATTCCAAGCGATGGCAAAGGTTCCAAGATAAATTAATTTAGGGGTAAAACCTTCGGGAGGTAAAGATATTTTAATTTTCTCCTCACTTTTTTGCAACTGTACCCGACTCCCAGCGGGTTTTTCAAGGTTCGAGGAAGTTAATTGCATTTCGTGGAGAGTATTTAAAGCTTGATTGGCTGTCTGTGCTGAAACAAACCTTTTTTCGAGACTAGGTTCAATTAACTGTCCTAACCAATGAACAAAAGCAGGGCTTAAATTGGCTAAATTATTTAATTGAATTTTGCCATCTTTTTGGGGTAAATCGGCGGGATGAATTCCTGTAGCTAGATAGATTAAAGTGGCTCCTAAACTGTATAAATCAGAAGCGGCAACGGTGCGACCACCGAATTGTTCTGGGGGCATATAACCGTAGGTTCCGACGATAGTTAAAGTGGCCTGTTCCTGTTGGGCAACAGTCTGGACAGAACCAAAATCAATTAAATAAACATTGCCGATACTATGACCCGATCGATCTTTTAATAAGATATTACTAGGTTTCAAATCCCGGTGGATAATTGGCGGGTTAAGTCCATGTAGATAAATTAAAATACCTAGGATAGATTTAGCTAATTCTTGCAGGTCTGATTCACTAAATTTGCGGCCATTTTCTATCTGTTCCTTGAGAGATTTAGCCTCGATATAACTCTGAACAAGGGCAAAACCTTGATAGGTATCGGTGCGAACTTCAAAATAGTCGATATATTCGGGAATCGAGCGACAATCTAGATGTTTAAGAGTTTCGGCCTCCCGTTCAAAAAGTTTTAAATCTGTCCATTCAAAATCGGGACTGAAGATTAATAATTTGACGACAACAGTAGCGCCCGTTTTTAGATCTTGGGCGAGAAAAGTGCGTCTTCCAGTTTGTTTACCTAACTGATTTTGAATTTGGTATCGATCGCCTAAAATTTGCCCTGGCAGCATACAATATATTTCTAGGATAATCCTAATTATAGGTTAATCGAGAAATTTCTCAACTGCAAGCTAAGAAAACGGAAGTTTGACCGAATCATCAAAACTTCAGCATCTCCCAGGATAACTGCGGCGAAATTCAATTGTATCACCCGTTTTTCGCTAATCTCTGGACTGGGGGAGGTATTTTTTCAGGTAAAAGAGAAAATAGGCATCAAAAAAAATTGACCTCTCTCGGTCTAGGGAATTTTAGTACAAATGTTCAGAATAGCAACTGCGGCGCTGCCATGTAGTCTGAAGGCGTAATTTAGACAGTCAACAGCTTAGGGGACAAGGGAGCAATCAGTTTAATTCCCATCGAGGTGGAGTTTCCTGATATAGTTTTAAAAGCAGTCGGTTCAAGACAAAAAGACATGGTTACTAGGGGCGAACGAGGAGTAGAAGTGAGGAAAAACGAGAGCTTTTCTCTGGCTTCCTATCTGGAGGAAAAGCGGTTGATTGTCGAGTCAGCTTTAGATAGCTCTTTGGTTATCGGCAATCCCGCCAAAATCTACGAGGCGATGCGCTATTCTCTCCTCGCTGGTGGCAAACGTCTGCGGCCGATTTTATGTCTGGCTACCTGTGAATTGATGGGGGGTTCCCTAGAGATGGCTTTACCCACCGCTTGCGCCCTAGAAATGATTCACACTATGTCATTAATTCATGACGATTTACCCGCCATGGATAACGATGATTACCGACGCGGGAAATTAACCAATCATAAGGTTTTTGGCGAAGATATCGCTATTTTAGCCGGGGATGGTCTCCTAGCCTACGCTTTCGAGTATGTGGCTACCCAGACTCTTAATGTACCTCCCCTACAGATTTTAGAGGTAATTGCCCGTTTAGGTCGCACTGTCGGGGCAGCGGGTTTGGTGGGAGGTCAGGTTTTAGACTTGGAATCCGAAGGAAAACCGGATATTTCGGCAGAAACTCTCGGTTTTATCCATACTCAGAAAACGGGGGCCTTGTTGGAGACTTCTGTGGTGTCGGGGGCGGTTTTAGCGGGGGCAAAAGGGGAAGATATAGCTAAATTAGCCCGTTATGCCCAAAATATTGGCTTGGCTTTCCAAATTATCGATGATGTTCTCGATATCACGGCGACAAAGGAGGAATTGGGCAAAACCGCCGGCAAGGATCTACAGGCACAAAAAGCCACCTATCCCAGTCTCTGGGGGATAGAAGGGTCCCGACAGCAAGCTCAACATTTAATAGATAGTGCCATTGGTGAATTGAGTAGCTACGATGAGGCTGCTGAACCTTTACGGGCCATCGCCGAGTATATTGTTAATCGTAAAAATTAAATTAAACGAATGAGATTATGCAGGACTTCGAGCAGGTGTTACACAATCAAATACTGCTAGTCTCTCTTTTAGCTTGTTTCACTGCCCAGGGACTAAAAGCGCTGATTGAGTTAATCCGCGATGGTAAGGTGAGTCTGCGCTATCTAGTCTCGTCGGGGGGAATGCCTAGCGCTCACTCGGCACTGGTGGGGGCCTTGGCTACTGGGGTAGGATTACAGATGGGTTGGTCTAGTGCCGAATTTGCAATCGCTGCGCTTTTTGCGGTTATTGTTATGTATGATGCGGCCGGAGTGCGTCAGGCAGCAGGAAAACAGGCCCGGATTCTCAATCAAATTATCGATGAAATGTTCCAGGAGGGCAAGGAATTTAACGAGGAACGTTTAAAGGAATTAATTGGTCATACTCCTTTTCAGGTGCTGGTCGGTTTAAGTTTGGGTATCGGTATCGCCATGGTGCTGCTCTGTCATTAATTGAGGTGTTTTCTGAGGTTTAGATAAACTAGATTTAATAACGGAAAATCCGGGGTAATTACTTATGTTACAATCCCTAAAAATTGAAGGCTTTCGCGGTTTTCAAAATTTTGAGATGGCCAATCTTGGTCGAATTAATCTCTTAGTAGGTAAAAATAATAGCGGTAAAACTTCTATTTTAGAAGCGATTCTTATTTATGTTTCTAAATTTAATACAGGAGAAATACAAAGAATTCTTAATCATCGGGGCGAGTATTCTCATATAGATTCAGCTAATCTTCCCGGTGCGAAAGAGCAATTTTATCAGATAAAAAATTTATTCTATAAATACTTACTAAAGGATCATCAAAAAATAGTGATTTATGAACCAGATAAACCAGCCAATCGGGTGATTTTAAGTATTCAATCTACATCTAAAGAATTACTCTCTAAAGTCAATAAAAATAATTTACAATCCATAGGCAGTTTTTGCTTAGTGGTTGAATTTGAGCATCAGCAAAAAGTCTATTCTTTATCACCTGAAGAAGAAATTTTACAGATAAATTTAACCGATAACAAACCGTCTCACGATTTTAAAAAACTAGAATTATTTTGGATTCCTCCTCAATCTATAGCAGTTAATACAAACAGATATTTTTTCAGTCAAAGTCTGCTTAACTCTACGGATAACCTAGTTATCGAAGCTTTAAAAATCATTGAACCTAAAATAGAAAAAATTGCGACTACCGAAGAATTTCAACCTCCAGTATTTAGTAGTACATCGGGAGGACGTGGGGGATTTATGGTTAAACTTAAAGGAGTAGAAGAACCAGTTCCGGTTGGCAGTTTAGGTGATGGATTTTGGCGAATGTTAGGATTAGTTTTAGCGATGGTTAATCTTGAAAATGGAATTTTATTAGTTGATGAAATTGATAGCGGTTTGCATTTTACTGTCATGACTGATATGTGGAAAGTAGTCTGGGAAACCGCTAAAAAACTCAATATTCAGGTATTCGCCACCACTCACAGCCGGGATTGTTGGCAAAGTTTAGCCGAATTAATTACCGAAGAAAAAATTACCGATAACGAGATTACTATTCAAAGGATAGATAAGGAAAAAAGCCAATCTGTAATCTTTGATCCAGAAGAAATTGTTATTGCCGCTACAAGTAATCTTGAGGTGCGGTAACAATGCCTAAAATAGAGACAAAAAAGTTATTAGTGGAAGGTGCAGAGGAATTGAGAGTTATTCCCCAATTAATGGAAGCAAATGGAGTTACTTGGAATAGAGGGGAAGAGCCACTGAATATCATAAATTGTGATGGTGTTGAAAATTTACTAAAACCTAAATACATCTCTGCACAACTAAAAACTCCTAACGGACTAACTCATTTAGGAATTGTCATAGATGCAGACGAAGAACCTGATAATCGTTGGAAAAGTTTATATAATGCCTGTTTACCAAATATACCTAACTTACCTCAAAATTTACCAGCAGCGGGATTAATTATAACTCTAGAATCGGGGATAAAATTCGGTGTGTGGATGATGCCCGATAATCAATCTAGAGGAATGTTAGAGACTTTTTTAGCCCATTTAGTTCCCGATAATAATCTTTGGCAATATACACAAAACAAGGTGATAGAGGCAAAACAACAAGGGGCAACCTATAGAGATTATCATCTAGATAAGGCTAATATTCATACCTATTTAGCTTGGCAAGATCCGCCGGGGAAACAACTTCACGATGCCGTAAAACAAAAAATACTTAATCAATCCCATCCCCAATCAGCAAATTTTTTGAGATGGTTACAGGAGTTATACGAGATTTGAGAGAACTATGGCTCCAGATGGGAATGACAGCAACTATTGTAGTCAACCCAAGCAAGAGTAACCTTTGGGGTGGTTGGGTTTCGCTTAAACAAGCGACTTGAGGTATTTTCGACCCGCTATTATAGAGCGATCGCAAGAAACTTTCCCAATAACACGACAATAAGTCTGTTATGCCGATTAGCACATTTTTTTATGAACCCTCCACCACTACCAGAGCAGCGATCATACTAATGTAAGAAGTAGATGATCTATCCTCAATTAAGTGCTAATCTGGCAGAGGATATTAGATCACCTAGACTTATCAACTTTAATGAATGAGTAGGGTGCGTTCCCCAAAATCGATCGGTGCAGTAGTAGAACTGACCTTAGGGAACGCATCCTACGGCTACGGCAATAGCGATCGCACTATTTTCTTTCACTAAAATCGGGTTTTAACAGGTCAAAAGCCTTATTTGGAAAGGGTTTTACCATTATTTAGCAAACCCTAGGTAGGCCATACAAAACGATTGCTGTTAGTCAGGAGGGAGGTTGAAAAGTAATCGTGTATCATGGTCTGGCGCCACTTTGAATGCCAAAGCAGACACTTCAAGATTGTGAGCGGCACTATATATCTTTGAAAAGCCCGCCTTTTGCAAGGCTTTCAACAACGATTTATGTGTAAAACCGGTCTTATGGGCAAAAAAGTCTTTTTTACTGCGCTCGATTTCAACGCTATAACCGTAAAGGACATCTAGAACCATAATTGGCCCTGCCGGTGATTGATACAGGACATCATCAATATCTAAACCCCTGTCAATTGTGATCCGCATCAGTTCCTGGATGTCCGGGACCCGAATATGTGCAAAACCGCCGTCCTTAAGTACGTGTAGGAACCCAGCTAGGACTCTCTGTACATCGTGTCGGTAGTAGTGTTCAAGGTTATGTGAGCAGTAAACAGCGTCAAACTGACCACTTTCAAGGGTGGTAAGATTACGCGCATCGCACACAATATCTGGTGAACCTTTCGGGTCAATATCGAGCAGCAAGTGTTCAAATTCTGAATATTGGGGCGGAAGCGGAATCGCCTTGCTGTTGCCACCTACGTTTAGAACTTTTTTCATCTCTCGCCTTTGTTGGTAAACCTAACTGAGGATTATACGGAAAGTTTCCCTGTATCACATCAAATACACATTAAAAAAAATCTTTCCGTATATTAATAGAGCGATCGCAAAAAACTTTCCCAATAACACGACAATGAGTCTGTTATGCCGATTGGGAATAGAGAAGTGGAGAGCAGGGAAATTCAACTAAAACCCTAAAACCCAATACCCAACCGCCAGAACCTAAAGCTCAACAGCCAAACCCTAACAGCTAACGCACCGATCGAGCGATCAATCATTATTATAGAGACAGTAACAAATATTTATGAAACTTCATGCTTATTAATCGCCTTGGCATCGATCGCGGGAAAAAATTCCTTAAAGAGAGTATCTTGTTCGGAAATGACCCTAATCCCGAATTAATTGGCATTTTAGGGGTTTATTTCGTCCAGGGCATTCTCGGACTCTCCCGATTAGCGGTTAGCTTCTTTTTAAAAGACGATTTGGCCTTGAGTCCCTCCCAGATGGGGGCATTAATCGGAGTGGCGGCGATTCCTTGGGTGATTAAACCAGCTTTTGGCTTTCTTTCGGATGGTTTGCCTATTTTCGGCTATCGTCGTCGGCCCTACCTCATTTTATCGGGAATTCTCGGGGTTTTAGCTTGGTTGGCCCTAGCCACTGTGGTGGAGAATGCTTGGCAAGCGGCGGCGGCGATCCTGCTTGGTTCCCTTTCTGTCACCATTAGTGATGTCATCGTCGATTCTTTGGTAGTAGAAAGGGCCCGCAGAGAGTCCTTCACTCAATCCGGCTCTCTACAGTCCTTAACTTGGGGAATATCGGCCCTAGGCGGCTTAATTACGGCTTATCTGGGAGGTTGGTTACTGGCACACCTCGGCACTCGTCCTGTCTTCGCTCTTACGGCTATTTTTCCCCTGATTGCCTCAGCCATGGCGTTTTTAATTACAGAGGAAAAAATCAAGAATAACAATGATTCACAATCAACGCCCAAAGTCAAGGAGCAAATCGGGCAATTATGGTCAGCAATTAGACAAAAATCAATTTTATTACCCACTGCCTTTATTTTTCTCTGGCAGGCTACCCCTAGCGCCGATTCTGCCTTTTTCTACTTCACCACCAACGAGTTAGGATTTGAACCGGAATTTTTAGGACGAGTGCGCTTAGTCACCAGTTTAGCCTCGATCCTGGGCATCTGGGTATATCAACGGTTTTTAAAAGCGATTTCCTTTCGTTTAATTTTGGGTTGGAGTACGGTGATTTCTGCGCTTTTAGGGATGACTACCCTAATCTTAGTTACCCATACTAATCGAGCGCTCGGTATTGACGATCATTGGTTTAGTTTGGGGGATAGTCTCATCCTCACCGTCATGGGACAAATTGCCTTTTTACCCGTCTTAATTTTATCGGCCCGTCTTTGTCCCGTGGGCATTGAAGCATCTCTATTCGCTTTATTAATGTCTATCTGGAATATGTCAGGATTAGTTTCCCAAGAAATCGGCGCTTTATTAACCCATTGGTTGGGAGTCACCGAAACTAATTTTGATAACCTTTGGTTATTGGTAGTGGTTACTAATCTCTCTACTCTCCTACCTTTACCCCTAATTAAATGGCTACCTTCTACGGATCCGCAATCTCAGGAAGTCAAGAAAACTTTTCCCCCTGCAGAAGTCTTTGAACATCATGTTACTGGTTCTTTAGCTGAACCCGGTTTTATTCCCGAACTTGTCCCCGAATTAATCGAGACAAGAGATTGACAGTCCAGAAAAGGGGTTTCTCAAAGAAACCCCTTTTCTGCCATCTTCATCTTGCTCAATTGAGAACAGTTTTTAACTTTTCCAAGACAGAATTGTTTAACGTAATTTTTCCCATTCTTCTCTACTAATATTTGCTTGTTGTAAAATTTTAGCCAGCAAGCTTTTACTGATATCTCCTTGGTGTGGATTAGGAATCCAGATTTTTAACTTTCCCTGCACCATATATTGATGATTTCCTCCTACCAGAGGACCAGAAAATCCCAGCTTTCTCAACTGGCGAATTAACTCTTTCCTTTTGATGGGGGCAAAAGGTGGCATCAGGCGATTTTTTGTTGAGGGGTTAGATTGATACCGTCAACAATCGGTAACTGATGCTGTAAGCGTAGTCCTAAAATAACCCAGCCTTCCAAAACTTCCTGTAACTGTTCCTTAGTAGCTTCGAGGGTTGTTTCATTAGCATATACTCCCTCAAATCCTGGAATTTCTCCATAAAAAGTACCGTCTTCTAGAACTTCATAAGTTGCCAGTTCCATTGCTTGTTTTAGATATTTTGTTAGCATCATTGACAGGAATAAAGCTCGGTGATTGTCTCGAAGATTGTCGATGTGATTATCAGTTGTTTTGAACTTGGCGATAATTTTGCCCTGTTTCTCCAGAAAACGGGTTTATCAAAGAAACCCGTTTTCTAGCTGAGCGACTACAAAATCCATATTTAACTCCATTCAAGTTTAATTTCTTCGACACTACGCATCAAGGCAGGCATCCACACTTGGGTTGTCTTAATAACTGTTCCAATCCTCGAACATCTGCCCAACGCTAGTATAACGCTTAAGACGCTCAGGATGTTTTTCTACTTCTTCAATGGCGGCGAGCGTTTCTGTATTAGGAATTTGAACATCAAAGGGAAAACCTTGATGAAAATCGACATCAGATAAGGCTGGATGCTGAATTTTTTGTAGGAGAAGCTGTTGTTCTTCGTCAGTTAAAGAAAGGATAATTTGAGCAAGGGAATCAATTAGTTTAGTATTGATTGCAGTAGCAGATTGACTCATATAGCGTTTACATTGTTTAATAGTATATTTTTGAATTGGCGATTTATGAGCGGTTGTTTCGACTCTGGCAAATTAAGCTAAAGGAGAGTTTTAAACTCTGCCACTGTCAATCCCGCTTGACGAATGATAGATCTCAGCGTTCCCTTAGCGACTTCTCGATGGTCAGGGATGGTGATGCGTCGATAGGGATAGGCTTTTTGTCTGAGTATGATATGACTTCCTCGCTGCCGATCTAATTCGTAGCCAATCTTGCCCAGTGCTTTAACGACTTGGCGACCAGCGATAGGAGGGAGTTCACTCATAATTTAACCTCTACCAGTTCCTCAGAAATTGGTGGTGGAATCGGTTCATTGTGCGCTTCTAGGCTTTCTAGATATAAAGCAATTGCTTCCTGAATGTTGGCGAGTAACTCTTCCCGGGTATTGCCTTGAGAAATACAGCCGGGTAGGGAGGGAACTTCAGCCACATAAATGCCATCTTCATCTTGCTCAATTAAGACGCGATATTTCATGGGTTTGTCCTTGCTTTGAATTGATTGTTCCAGAAAACGGGTTTCTCAAAGAAACCCGTTTTCTCAGTTCCAATGGCACTTAAACTAATTGTAATCCAACTAATTCCATAATTAAGGCGATCTGCCAAAAGTTCAGAAAAGGGGTTTCTCAAAGAAACCCCTTTTCTTCTCAAAGAAACCCGTTTTCTCAGTTCCAATGGCGCCTAAATGCCGCTCCCGCCCCCAGTAAGCCTAAAGCCAGCAAACCTAAGCCAGAACTTGATTCAGGAACAGTAACAGTCTGGGCAAAGCGAACTTCAGAGAGACCAATAGGCCCTGGTGCTGTCCAACCAACGAACCAATTGTTTGCTACATCAATTCTAGCATATTGGGCTTGAATTAAAGGAAAGGAAAAAAGTGTGGCAGGTATGTTGTTCGAAGTACCTTCGGGAAGTGTTAGGTTTCCTGATACATAAACTGGACTGCTAAAGTCGGAGTTATTGGAGAGAATTAGTGTGAAATCCTTGATTCCGCGATCAGTAGCTGTGGTATTAAAAGCGTTGTAATTCCACAAAGCCAAGGTATCTAAGAACACAGAACTGCCAAAATCAAAATCAAGATTGACATCAGCAGGAGTCGTCCCGATTTCTAAACGTACTCCCCAGAAATTAGACAAATCGGTACCTCCGACGTGCTGTTGCTGCAAAGCGTTTCCAGGTCCAGTCAACCCATTGCCGTTGGCAGTGTTGACTAAGGCTCCAATCGTGGGAGTAGCAGTGCCTGCATTAAGCGTTAAGGTTGGAGTCGGATTGTAGATGATCGGCAGTGCTTGGACGGGGAGGATAGTCATTCCAGCGATCGCGCTAACTGTGCCAGCGAAGACAACACCAGCCAGAGAGAGAGATTTGAAGTTAGTTGTAAAATTCATGGGCAATTTTGGGCAAATTCCACCAGCATTTTACCCCCCCCCCCCGATTTTTGTCAAATATCGCTTTTTTAAGTCCAGAAAACGGGTTTCTCAAAGAAACCCGTTTTCTCAGTGCGATCGCTGGTGGAAGATCGGGTTTGGGATATTTGTAATGTTTGATACAAATCTCTCGATCATCTGTTCTTAAGATGAAGGCTGGTGTTGCTAATTGATCGGGAAAGAGGCCGGCGCAAGCAGATAAAAACCGCAGAGAAGCTTGTGCCGTGGGATCAAAATTATTAAGCGGAGAATAGCCTCTGACCGGAATTCAACATCAAAATCAGTAGGAAACTTGTCATCGCCTAAGTAAAGTAACCCCTTATCCACGACACAACACAATAGGAAAAATACTTATGAGTTATGGAACCCGTGTTCAAGCTATCTCTCAAGTAACGGATCGTAAACCCCTACCTAGCAAACTTCCTCAACGTTTAGAGGCCCTCTGGGCAACCGATGTCTTTACCCTGAGCAAAATGCAGGCCAGTCTTCCCAAAGATGTATTCAAATCGGTCAAAAACACGATTTTAACCGGGGGAAAATTAGACGTTTCCATCGCCAGTGCGGTGGCGGCTGCGATGAAGGATTGGGCCACGTCCAAAGGGGCGCTGTACTATGCTCACGTCTTCTATCCGATGACCAACGCCACCGCCGAAAAACACGATGGTTTTATCTCCGTGCAGAGCGACGGCTCGGTGATCACAGAATTTACGGGCAAAGTCTTAGTACAGGGGGAACCGGACGGATCCTCCTTTCCTAACGGCGGACTTCGCTCCACCTTTGAAGCGCGGGGTTACACCGCTTGGGATGTCACCAGTCCGGCCTACGTCATGGAGACGGATAATGGTGTCACCCTGTGTATCCCCACGGTTTTCATCTCTTGGACAGGAGAGGCCCTCGACAAAAAAACGCCGCTTTTACGCTCGATTTCATCGATGAGTAAAGCCGCCACCAGGGTGCTGAAGCTCTTAGGACATACGGAGGTCGCCCCCGTTAACTCCAGCTGCGGCGCTGAACAGGAATATTTTCTAGTCGATGCTCATTTTGCCCATAGTCGCCCCGATTTACTGCTCACCGGTCGCACCCTATTTGGTAAACCCGCCGCCAAGGGTCAACAGTTCGACGATCATTATTTTGGCGCGATTCCCGAACGGGTTCAGGTGTTTATGCAGGAAGTAGAGGAAAGAATGTATCGCCTCGGCATTCCGGCCAAAACCCGCCATAATGAAGTCGCCCCCGGACAGTTCGAGATTGCCCCCTTTTTCGAGGCCGCTAACGTGGCCAGTGACCATCAGCAGTTAATTATGACTTTGCTGAAAAGTACGGCTAAAAAACACGGTTTTGTTTGCCTACTGCATGAAAAACCCTTTGCAGGAATTAATGGTTCGGGAAAACACGTTAACTGGTCCGTCGGCAACGCCACCCAGGGTAATCTGTTGGATCCGGGCGATACTCCCCACGCTAATATGCAGTTTTTGTTATTCTGTGGGGCGGTTATTCGTGGCGTTCACAAGTACGGGGCGCTTTTACGCGCAGTGGTGGCTACTGCCAGCAATGATCACCGTTTGGGGGCAAATGAAGCTCCTCCCGCCATTATTTCCGTATATTTGGGCAGCCAGTTAGAAAAGGTATTCGACCAAATTAGCCAAGGCCGAATTGAGGGTTCTGATGCCCCGGGGTTGATGGATCTCGGTGTCGATACCCTGCCAGTATTCCCCAAGGATCCTGGCGATCGCAATCGTACCTCTCCTTTTGCTTTTACGGGCAATCGCTTTGAATTCCGCGCCGTGGGTTCTAATCAGTCAGTTTCTGGGCCGCTGGTGGCGATGAACACGATTCTAGCCGATTCCCTGACTTGGGTGGCGGATAACTTAGAAAGCCGGATGAAAGCCGGGGAAGACCTCAATACTGCCGCCGAGGGTGTTCTCAAGGAGATCATGGACAAACACAGAAATGTGATCTTCGGAGGTAACGGATATTCCCCAGAATGGCACAAAATGGCGGTAGAAGAGCGCGGTTTAGCGAATCTCCGCACCACTGCCGATGCTTTACCCGTGCTGAAAGCTGATTATATTGAAGAACTGTTTACCCGCATGGGTGTGTTTACCCCCGTTGAACTGGAAAGTCGTTTCGATGTCTATGCGGAACAGTATTTGCTGGCCATCGAAGTGGAGGCGAAACTGGTGGTAAGTATGGCTAAAACGATTATTTATCCCGCTGCTGTTCGCTACTTGTCGGAATTGTCTTCAGCGATCGCTAATGCTGCGGCGATCGGCATCGAGATCAATAAGGAAAACGCCCAAACCGTCTCGAATCTGATTAAGTTAATGATGGATAGCGTTGGTAAACTGAGTGAGGCCATTGCTAAACACGATTTTGACTCGATCGAGGAACATATGCAGTATTCCGCTCAAACAATCCGTCCCTTGATGGATAAGGTGCGCGAATATGCTGACACGCTGGAGGGGGAAGTGGCCGACAATTTCTGGCCGCTACCTACCTATCAGGAAATGTTGTTTGTTAAATAACACGACGGCAAGGAGGGGGTAAATAGGCTGAAAAAATGATTAGCCACCCCCTTCTTTTTATCTCTGGTAGTTTTAAGTTATGTTAAGAAAAGTAAATATAAACTTAAAACTACCATGGTATTAACTCCGACAATTGGCGAAAAATCCTATAATCGTCAGGATTGGCAAAAAGGCTATCAATCCCAACCTAACGAGTACGATTACGAGGTAGAAGACGTTGAGGGGCAAATTCCCCCCGATTTACAGGGTACAGTCTTTAAAAACGGCCCCGGTTTACTCGATATCGCTGGTACTGCGATCGCTCATCCCTTTGATGGGGATGGTATGATCAGCGCGATTAGCTTCAACCATGGCCGCGTACATTATCGTAATCGTTTTGTGAAAACTGAGGGTTATCTCCAGGAACAGAAAGCGGGAAAACCCCTTTATCGCGGTGTTTTCGGCACGAAAAAACCGGGGGGAATTTTCGGCAATGCTTTTGATTTGCGTCTGAAAAATATTGCTAATACTAATGTTATCTACTGGGGTAATAAATTACTGGCACTTTGGGAAGCGGCCGAACCCCATCGCCTCGATGCTAAAACCCTTGATACTATTGGTTTAGACTATCTCGATGGTATCTTGGAAAAAGGCGATTCTTTTGCCGCTCATCCTCGCATTGATCCCGCTTGTATCTTCGATAATCATCAACCTTGTCTGGTAAATTTTGCCATCAAAACGGGTTTGTCGAGTGCCATTACTCTCTACGAAATTAGTCCCACGGGTAAGTTATTACGTCGTCATACCCACAGTGTACCGGGCTTTTGTTTTATCCACGATTTTGTTATTACTCCCCACTACGCTATCTTTTTCCAAAACCCGGTTGGTTATAATCCTTTTCCCTTTCTTTTTGGGTTAAAAGGTGCGGGAGAATGCGTTATCAATCAACCGGACAAGTTAACTAAGATTATTATTATCCCCCGGGATCCTAACAAAGGAGAAGTGAAAGTTTTAGAAACTCCATCAGGTTTTGTTTTCCATCATAGCAATGCTTTTGAACAACTTGCCCCGAGCTACGTCGAAGGGGGGGAGAAAATTTATATTGATTCTATTTGTTATCAATCCTTACCACAACTGGATTCAAATAGCAATTTTCAATCGGTAGATTTTGATAGTTTAGCTCCAGGACATCTGTGGCGATTTACACTAAATTTATCAGAAAATACGGTTACAAGAGAATGTATTCTAGAGCATTGTTGTGAATTTCCCAGTATTAATCCTGCAAAAGTTGGTCGAGATTACCGTTATTTATACATCGCTGCCGCTCATCATGCCACTGGTAATGCTCCTTTGCAAGCAATCTTAAAACTGGACTTATTAACGGGAGAAAAACAATTACATTCTTTTGCTCCCCGGGGATTTGCGGGTGAACCAATTTTTGTGCCTAAACCCGATGGAATTGCTGAGGATGATGGTTGGTTATTGGTAGTCACCTACGATGCGGCCAATCATCGATCGAATATGGTAATCTTAGATGCTAAAGATATTACTAATTCCCTAGCAGTTATCCATCTTAAACACCATATTCCCTACGGGTTACACGGTAGCTGGACTAGACAATGTTTTTAAGTTAATTCTGTGGGGGTGGATTGAAAACCCACCTTGACTAAACTCTACTCTTGAGAGCCTTCTTGTAGCAGCCAAAAACCGGCGAAGGATTCCGATTCAGGGTTAGATTGAACGGCTAAAAAATGCAGATTATTCGCTTTTTGTTTAGCTTCTTCAAAGTTTTTGGCTTCCTTTAAAGTCTCGGCATTAGTGACATTGACGAGAATCCAACTATCACTAGCACCCGTTTCTAAACGTAGCACGGGACGGGAACTGGTTTCTAACTTTAAATAGGCCATTTCTAACCCTGACATCCAACCAGCTAGGGGCAAAGCACGGGGGGAAAGAATAACTAAACCGGGGATTTTTAGATTCTCATCTAATCCCATCCCTAGTATGGGCAAATTTTCTCCGAAGCTAATATCCCAGTCTTTTAAATCATTAAAAGAAGACAATTCTAGCGTGACAAAAGCCCATTTATCTGCCTTATCTCCCCGGACAGCATCGGGAAGGGGAACAGCATTTAAAGGAGGATAATTCACGGAAGCGGTTTTAGTTAAATTTTGATCATAACCAACTTCTTGGGGGTAGAAATTAACCATTCTTTCTTCTATCCATCTCGTTAAAGCATGAGTGCGACGACTAGGGGAAGCGGGAATACCGATATCCTCGCAAGCTTTGCTAATCATGTTATTCATCTGACGACGGAAAAAGCGAATTTTTTTGGGAGTTACTCCCGCTGCCTTGATAGCTGCAGTAATTGCCTCTCCTAACCATTGGGAATTAACCATCGTATTAGGACAATAACTGGCATATTTAAATAGTGTATCGGAGGAGCGATCGATTGTTGCCGGAGTTTCACAGATTAATAATTCCCATCTTTTTTTATTATTTTCATCCACCACCGGCCGCGAATAAAAATCAAGTTCCCAAATAGTCATATTTTTTTCAGTTATCAGTTATCAGTTATCAGTTATCAGTGATTCAGTTATCAGATTTGAGTTTTCAGTGAACAATATTAAGTGGTAAGTTCCGAGATGTCTTTTCACTGATTACTGTTTACTGATTACTGTTTACTGCTCACTGCTCACTGAAAAATTCCCTATCCCCGACAACAGTACGAACGCGGTAGATAGGACGTTTTTGGGATTCATGGTAAGTTCGCATCAAAATTTCTGCCAAAAGACCAAAACAGAGTAATTGTACCCCAGTTAAAAAGAATAACACAGCCAGGATTAACAAAGGTCGATCGCCGATGTCTTGTCCGAAACCGAGTTTGAGAATAGTCAGATAAGTGCCTAAAATAATCCCCACCACCATCGATAACAGTCCGTAGAGTCCAAAAATGTGCATCGGACGGGTGAGGAACTTTTTCATAAAAAAGACAGTAAATAAGTCCATAATCACGCGAATTGTGCGACCTAAACCATATTTACTCTGTCCGAACCGTCTAGCGTGGTGATTAACGGGAATTTCGGTTATTTTTGCCCCTTCAATAAAAGCTAACGCGGGTAAAAAGCGATGTAATTCCCCGTAGAGATTCATATCGGCGATTAATTCGGCTCGATAGGCTTTCAAAGAACAACCGTAGTCGTGTAATTTGACCCCTGTAACCTTTGCTATTAGCCAATTAGCTATTTTTGAGGGTAAAAGCCGTTTTACCTGGTCATCTTGGCGATTTTTGCGCCAGCCACTCACGAGGTCATAACCTTCCTCTAATTTGGCCAATAATAGGGGTATATCATTGGGATCGTTCTGTAAATCGCCGTCGAGGGTAACGATTATCTGTCCCGTGGCATAATTAAATCCGGCAGCCATAGCCGGGGTTTGTCCGTAGTTGCGTCGCAATATTACCGCCTTGAGATCATCGCGATTTTTGGCTAAATTAGTTAAAACCTCGGTGGAACCGTCCTTAGAACCGTCGTCAACACAGATAATCTCGTAGTTAATTCGATAAGAACGCAAAATCGTGGCTATACTCTCGACGAGATGGGGAATACTGTCCACTTCGTTATAAATGGGAACCACTACCGATAAAGTCTGGATGGCAGCCTGCGAGTTTGGTTCGTTGACACTGATGGACGGTGTAATCGGGGACATAGTTGACTGACGTGGGGACGTTCTGGGGCGATTGTATCACAATTCAGTTATCAGTTATCAGTTATCAGTTATCAGTCATCAGATGTGAGTTGTCAGTTCACTGATTACTGTTTACTGTTCACTGTCCACTGTTCCCTGAAAATACCCCCCACTTCCCACTTCCCATTATCCACTCCCTGTTCCCTGTTCACTGCTCCCTGTTTGCTTTTTGGCTAAAATTGCCTGACGAAAACCTAAGACGACGAGAATATTGGAGAGGGTGAGGAAAAGTTCGGCGCTGCCGTGTAACCAATCGACGTTAGCTAATTCTTTACCGTAGTGGATTTTGGCGTAGATACCAGCAGGAATGGTGATAAAAACGAAGATTAACAGCACATAAAAGCCAATTAAGGCTAAACGGGGCATTTTTCCTGAACGAGTGACAAACCAAAGAAACCCCAGATAGGGAAACAGGGAAATGGCAAATAAACTGTCTTTATTCATTGTTAACGCTGATTTTACTGGAACGCCACAGCCACCAACCGGCAGCACAGAGGGTAAAATTTCCTAAGACAGTCATGGCTGCCTGTAGGGTGACTAACCAGGATAAGGCACTGATATTATCAAAAAAATGCCATGTACAGGCACACATTGCCCCAATTAAAGCGGGTAACATTCCCCAAGATAACATTCGCCACGATCGATCGCTACTGATGTCGCCATAGGTCCAGACTAACCAGATTGCCGCTATCCATTCTACGACACTCGATACATGAACTATCCACGTCGGTATTGATAAAGCATTCATTTTTTTACAGTCATCAGTTATCAGTTATCAGTTATCAGTGGGTAAGTTATCAGTTATCAGTTATCAGATTTGAGTTCTTATCTCGTTCCTAGGTTCTACCTGGGAACCCTTTATTCAGGTTCTACCTGAAGGATATTTTAATAAAGAGCCTTAAATATTGTGTGTCAAGACAGAGCCTTGGCACAAGCAAAATTTTCTAGCCATTTAATTACCTGTTGACCTAAGCTAACATTGTTTAATCGATCGATCTCGCGAATGCCGGTGGGACTGGTGACATTAACTTCCGTCAGATAGCCACCAATCACATCTAATCCGACAAAATATAGGCCATCTTCTCGTAATTTTGGGGCTAAAGTGGCACAGATTTCTAATTCTCGATCGCTGATTTCTGTTTTTGCTACTCGTCCACCCACGGCCATATTACCGCGAAATTCTGAACCGGTGGGAATGCGATTAACTGCCCCGATGGGTTCACCATTGAGGACAATAATGCGTTTATCTCCTTCTTTGGCAGCTGGTAAATAATCTTGAATCATTACTGGTTCTTGTCCCCATTTTGTGCTAATTTCAATCATTGAATTGAGATTGCGATCTTCGGGACTAAGAAATAAAATTCCCTCCCCTGCTTTGCCACCTAAAGGTTTCATAACTGCCGCCCCTTTTTGGTTGACAAATTCCCTAATCGTCGCTTTATCTTGGGAAACAATTGTGGCAGGCATTACCTGAGCAAAGTGAATAGTATATAACTTTTCATTGGCATGGCGTAAACCCCTAGTTGAGTTAATTACTTGGGTTTTTTGGGGGTCAATCAAGTCTAATAAATAGGTGGCATAAAGATAGGCAATCGTCACGGGTGGGTCTTTTCGCATCCAGACAAAATCGAAGTTTTCTAGGCAGGTAAAAACTGTCTCTTGTCTTTGATACCACTGAGATGCAGCCACCCAATGATTATCTTTTAACTCCACAGGAACCAGTTCAATTTTAGTCAGTTTTGCCCAAGCTTTTCCCGCAATTGCACTGAGAGCCGTGATGGAAGTCATCCAGACTTCATGTCCTAATAATTGGGACGCTTCCATGATAGCTACACTGGTATCATGGCCCGGATCTAGATACTCGATCGGATCGATAATAAAGGCTAGTTTCATTAATAGTTTTTATCCTTAATTCTGCAACAGGGGAGCTAAACCACCACTTCTATCTAAAGCATAGATGTCATCGCAGCCCCCGATGTGTTGATCGTTTATAAAAATTTGTGGTACACTTGTACGGCCATTGGCTCGATCGGACATTTTGGCTCGCGCTTCTTCATCACCATCGATACAATATTCGGTAAACTCCACCCCTTTTTTCTTGAGTAATGCTTTAGCGCGGATACAGAAAGGACAGGAACTCCAAGTATAGATCTCAACATTAGCGGCCATAAAATTTATCTCCCTTCTTTACATATCTTAAATTTTAGCCGATAACCGAGCAGTGATCTTCCTTCAGGTCAGAAAACGCCAATTAGGGCGATTCCACCGATATATTCCTTGTATTTCCCATTCTTCACCGTTTTGAAAGCGAATACGGCAACTAACAGGGGGGGAGTCATCCTCACTTTCATTTACTTCTATTACCTCACAGGGAAACCAGTCGCAACTATCGGCAGCGTCTGCGGGAATCCATTCCCATAATCCATTAGACACCTCGATCGCATCTCCCACCTGTAATTTTTCTCTGGTTAACCTTAATTTTTGTAAATATTCTTGCCAATGAATCGGTTTTATGATACTCAACCAAGCCAAGCCATACTGATCGCGGATAAATTGTACCGCACCGGAAGGGCGATCATTAAGCCAATCATTGAGGAGGGAACTTTTCCAAGCTAAATTTTCCCGTTCTTGTTTGAGGATAAATTCCAGTAAAATCTCCCTTTGCATAGATGTTAATTCATCTAGGGGATTGCCATCAGCGAGGGAATTTCGCTCAAAAAACACCTCTAACAAAATTTCTTTTTGTTGTTGATTGAGAGGACAGAATAAAGCCTCACACTGGAGAAAAGCCGCTTTGAGAGTGGTTTCAATCTCATCTCGATCCATGAGAGTCCTAAAAAAGCTGATTTCAAAGGGTGACGATCCACGATAATCTAAGTATTGGGGAAATCATACCGTAAAATCACTCATCTATGACACCACGCTCGCTCACCGTTTTGCTCCTTTCTGTTCTTTTCTGGCTGTCTAGCTTGCTTATCATCCCTACTGCTCAAGCTTTGACCCCAATTCAACTATTAGATGTATCTTACAAAGACTGTCCCCCCGAATTAGCCGAGGGGAGTGTCACCAGTGGGGGAACCAGTTTTCCGGCTAATTGTTTTTTAATCACTGGCAAAGCTAAAAATAATTCTGGAAAAACCGTCTATGATGCCGATGTTTTTGGTCGGATTTACGATGCTAACGGGGAACCGGCTTTACAAAATCGTAGCCGAGTCGGGGCAATTCCCGAAGTGCCGCCGGGGATTAGTGATTTCGAGATCAGAATTTCTGTTTCTACCAATCAACCAACCCCCTTGCGACTGGAAAAATTCAAAGCTTCCGGTTTTACCAGTAGTGTGGATCCGCGGATTTAGAAACCGCTGCTGACCAGACTGCTGGCCCCTGTGGCTACGACACTCTGAACAACGTTGAGCAGCAGGAAAGCGAGGATCGGGGACAAGTCCATCCCGCCTAGGGGTGGGATAATCGAGCGAAAGAGATTTAAATAGGGATCGGTAATCGGACTGAGAAAAGACATAATCTGATAGGCCCAACCGGCATTTTGGAACCAAGTCAGTAAAACCCTAACAATTAGGATTACCGAGTAAATTTGTAGGAAATTGTTGATTATCGTCAAAATAAACCCTATATCGCTCATAAATAAATCTTTCCTCAAGTAAGGCGTGATGGTTAGTTTAGCTTTGATCTTACCAAAAAAATCGTCTTTAGTTACTCTCGCCGTCCTATCTTAGTGGTTTTAACCAGCTATCGGCATTCCTCCTGGTTGACGGACACCGGGTAAGAAAACTGAATACAGTAGTTATCTTAATAGTGAGGTACGCAGTTTTCCTTTTGGGGAGACTCCGATTATTCAAGTAGTTTTTCCATAACCTTTGTATTCTCTGCATAAGTGAGATGCTCCCGAGTATTTACCGAATCACTACCTCTCAGGAGTGATAGGCAATTGATTAATAGCGATAATTGCCGTGCGATAAAGCGAGGGAAGAAAATAGACTCCTTCTGGTTAATCTGACCTTAACTTTGCTCCAAATCCTTCTAAAACAGTGATACGAGCGGAAGGGGATAAAATCCACAAACGAGGGGCATTGTCTTCATTGTAACTCTGATTTTCCCGTTTAGCTTGTCTTTGCAGTTCGGCTAAAATCGTCAAAAGTTTCGCTAAACAATTACGAATCTCGCTAGGATTGGGAGGATTGCGATAGGGTTCAATTAAGACAGTATTAAGGACAATTCTGCCTAATAATCCCAGATAATCGGGGTTGGGTTCGGGATTGGGGGAAAAAAATAAATCTATCTGTCGGGTTTCATCGCTGACTTCTTTGC
>NZ_JADBUZ010000108.1:0-42719 GCF_020245305.1 Microcystis sp. M20BS1
TGTCAGTCTGTAGAGCGACCATAAGACCAGAACAGAGTAAATCTGTTAAGGCAGGTGCGGAACCCCGCAAGGGAAAGAAGCAGAAACCTAAATCGTGAGGTTTGGGAATCGCCGTCCGTTTTACGGCGGCGAGGATGTCAAAGCAGGAATAGTTTTTTTGTACGCTAAGAAATAATAGCAAGAATTCCCCTGTGGAAAATCTGTGGAAAACCGGAGCTTTTTTTGATCGCTCTTTCCGGTCTAAAATCTATCAATAGCAATAACTTCGCCCATTGCTAGGTTTTTCTGGCAATTCTGAAAAGATTGTGGAAAAATTGTCAAAAGTGAAATTTTCGCCCCTTCTCAGCCAATTACATAAGTAGGTAGGCGTTAAAAGTTGTCAGATGCCCCCCTTATTAAGGGGGGATTAAGGGGGGATCCCCCCGCCTATCGGCACCCCCCTTATCAAGGGGGGCAGGGGGGATCAAACCTAAAATCCATTTTTAATTTAATTATAACCAGCTACTTAAGTTGTTAAGGATCAAGCTACAAGTTAACAATAGCGAGACTTGAGCCGACCAGTGCCTTTCTTAGGGAAAAAATTGCGTAAAATGTAGGCTGGTGATCTTTAAAATGGAACAAGCAGCAGGAAATTAACAAAACAAAACTCCGGGCATTCCCCGGAATCGATAGACTCAAATAGACAAGGAGACAGGATTGGTTAGCACATCTTCGTATCAAACAACAAAATCGAAAGAAATCTTTACAGCCGCTCAAAAATTAATGCCGGGGGGTGTAAGTTCCCCCGTGCGGGCCTTTAAATCCGTCGGTGGTCAACCCATCGTTTTTGAAGGCGTCAAAGGGGCCTATATTCGCGACGTGGACGGTAACGAATACATCGACTATGTGGGAACTTGGGGGCCGGCTATCTGTGGTCATGCCCATCCCGAAGTGATTGCCGCCCTACACCAGGCCTTAGACAAAGGGACCAGTTTTGGCGCTCCCTGTGTCCAGGAAAATATTCTCGCTGAAATGGTGATTGATGCCGTTCCCAGCATTGAAATGGTGCGTTTTGTCAATTCCGGCACCGAAGCCTGTATGTCCGTCCTGCGCTTAATGCGGGCTTTTACCGGCCGGGATAAAATCATCAAATTCGAGGGCTGTTACCACGGTCATGCCGATATGTTCCTGGTTAAAGCCGGCTCTGGTGTAGCCACCCTGGGTTTACCCGACTCGCCGGGGGTTCCCAAAACCACCACTAACAACACTTTAACCGCCCCCTACAATGACCTGGAAGCGGTAAAAGCCCTCTTTGTCGAAAATCCCGACTCTATCGCCGGGGTAATTTTAGAGCCAGTGGTGGGTAATGCCGGCTTTATCGTGCCGGATGCTGGCTTTTTAGAAGGATTGCGGGAATTAACTAAGGAATACGGAGCCCTGTTAATGTTTGATGAGGTAATGACCGGATTTCGCATCGCCTACGGTGGCGCTCAGGAAAAATTCGGCATTACCCCCGATTTAACCACCCTGGGCAAAGTTATCGGCGGTGGGCTGCCAGTGGGGGCCTACGGCGGTCGGGCCGATATTATGGCGATGGTGGCTCCGGCCGGCCCGATGTACCAAGCGGGAACCTTATCCGGCAACCCTTTGGCCATGACAGCAGGAATTAAAACCCTCGAGTTACTCCAGCGCCCCGGCACCTACGAATATCTCAATAAAGTGACCAAATCCTTAACTGAAGGGCTGCTGAAAGTGGCCAGAGAGGCTGGTCACAGCGTTTCTGGAGGTTATATTAGTGCCATGTTCGGAATGTTTTTCACTGGCTCCCCCGTGCATAACTATGAAGATGCCAAAAAGGCCGATGTGGCTAAATTCGGTCGTTTTCACCGGGGAATGTTAGAAAGAGGCGTTTATCTAGCTCCTTCCCAGTTTGAAGCTGGTTTTACTTCCTTAGCTCACACAGAGGCCGATATCGAACGGACTTTGGCCGCCGCTAAAGAGGTTTTAGCAAGTTTATAGTTAATGCCGCTTCGACTGGGAAAATCGATTGATAGAGTCCCAAGTATTGATGAGTTGACATTTCCCCGCTTGCAAAAGACGGGGATTCTTATCGGTGAGATCGAGGGCGGTTTTAACCCTACTCGATCTCGGTAACAATCTATTTTAGAAGGCCTGTCTAGTAGGTTTTCTGACTGCTATTTTTCAATTTTATTGGTGAGAGTTCCCACCACATCAATACCGAGGGTTTGATGGACACTGGCGAGGAATTGATTGACGATTTCGGGATAGACTTTGATCAGGGCAGCCAGGGATTTACCATCACCATTATCAACGATATTAACTCGCTCGAGGTGTAATCGTTTAGGAATTTTAATCGCCTCCTCCAGGATAGTTTCTAGCTGTTGAATCAAGAAAATTGCTTCTGCTTCGCTGCCGGTGTTTTGCCAGACTTCTGCAAATAATTCGTTAACCAAGGCTTCAGCTTTGGCATTTTCTTCAAAAATTGCCGCTTCTCCTCTAGCGCGGAAAGTTTCAGCTTCCTGCTGCGCTTCTGCGGGTAAAACTTGATCTGCTTGGAGACGTAATCTTTCCAATTCTGCCCTAACCTGTTGCAATTTTTCCTCAACTATAGCACGTTTTTCCTTAGCGGCAGCGATAGTTATTTCTTCTTCCGATTTTGCCTGTTGTTCCAGTTTTGCTTTTAACTTTCTCAACTCGTTTTCTTGCTCTAAAATGATAATTTGATCGCGGGTTTTAGCCACGGTTGCCTGTTCCTCACATTCCGCAACTATTTGTTCAGCTTCATTGAGGGCATTTGATTCAGCAATTTCAGCATCACGCATGACTAAAGCGATTCTTTCCCGTCCGAGGGAGTTAAGATAATCCACGTCATCGGCAACATTTTGAATTTTGAGAGTATCAATTTCTAAACCGAGTTTAAACAGATCTTGACTGACGTTACTGGTAATACTTTCGGCAAATTTTAGGCGATCTTCGTTCACTTGTTCGGGGGTCATTGTTGCGACTACACCCCGCAAGTTTCCTTCTAAAGTTTCCTTAGCTACGCGAATAATTTCTTCTCGATCTCGATCTAAAAAACGTTCGATCGCATTGCCGACTATTTCAGGTTTAGAACTAACTTTCACGTTAGCAATTGCCACTATATTCAGGGGAATATTGCCCTTAGAATAGGCATTTTTAATCTCAATTCTGATCGGGGTTGTGGTGACATCCATGCGTTTAACGGTTTCTAAAATTGGAATACGAATCGCCCGACCCCCCGATACCACTCGATACCCCACATCCTGTCTATCTTTTGATTTGCGTTTCATCCCACTCAGAATTACCACTTCATTGGGTTTACAAATACACAGAAAAGAATTGATAAACCAAACCGCACCGATCCCCAGAAATATAAATAAAGCGACGGGAACACTATTCAATAATAAATTGCCAGCACTGTTATTGTTATTGTTGTCGTATTGGTTGGGATTAATTTGGATGAGATAGGAATTATTTTGACTATTCATAGTTAGTTACCCTTTGGTTTAGAAGAAATTAGAAATCGCCCCTGATATACTTTTCCGCAATGACTAAAACTTTATTATCCTGGAAATTGAGGATAAATGCTTGATCCCCGACATTAAATTGTTCTTCCCCTTCCGTTATCGCTACTATATCGATCAGACTATCTCCGACATTAACTCGTACTTTCCCCTTGCTATTTTTGTCGAAGGGGATTTGAACAACTCCAATTAAACCGATGAGAGAGTGATGATCGACAATACTATTTACCTGTTGGTTGCAGCGTCTTAACTTGACTAAAATTAGGAGTAGAATAGCCAAACTAATACCTACCCCTAAAGAAATTAAAACGATTGTGAGCAGTTGAGCATTCATAAGTTTAGTTATTTACCGTTATAGTTGCCCCCAATCTAATTACCGTTAACTAATTCGAGACTTCGGCCATTTCAATCACGCGATCAGCATTATCTTTGACCAAAAAATTTAAAGGTTTATTGCGACGAACTTTATACTTTAAGCGTCGTGATTCCACCCGCATCAGAATTTGTTCTAAACAATCGTGATCAAAACAAACGTGACGATGACGATCCTTATAACCTGCGGTTGCTCCACCAACGATGTGCAGTTGGGTATTTTTCTTCAACTGATACCATAAACCCTGGGGTTGATCTCCCAAAGAAGGGTTGGCAGTAGTCACAGCCGGATTACTAGACATATAAAATGGGTCAATCATATTATTGCCCATCGTCTGCTCATAATTGTAATAGTAATGGAGGGGGACATCGGCCGTGGGTAAACTTAAAAGTCCTTCATAAAACTGTCGGGCTGTCTCCAAATCTGTCACCATGATTGTATGAACTTTTGGGGCGCTAGTTAGAAACATCCACATGGCTAAGGCATAAGCGGCCAGAAGCATAACCATAATCCCCTGGGTGGACAGGAGAGTATCAAGGGGTAGAAAAGCGCCGAAGAAAAGATGATTTATCAACACTGATGTGATCCTATTGTCTAAGAATTTCTATCATTCCCTAATTATAATCACGACGCTGAAACTTAAGTTAAGTAGCTGGTTATAATTAAATTGAAGATAGATTTTGGGTTCGATCCCCCCTTAATCCCCCCTTGATAAGGGGGGTGCCGATCCCCCCTTAATCCCCCCTTGATAAGGGGGGTGTCTGATAGTTTTTAACACCTAACTACTTAGCTACTTAACGGGGTGGGGAGTGACTAAGTTTTGTACATTTGTATTAAAATGTTCCCTACCCAGTTTGAATGCGGTACAATTTGCCTCAAATTTTCCCTATGGGATGAATAAATGATGAGATGATGACATTGGCTACGGAAATATGAGGAATGAGCAGAGATGAAAGCGTATATTGGAAATAGAGCCGTCCCTAGAAAGTGAGCTACTGTTATGAATTCTTTTGCGCTTCCCGTCTTTCTGCAATCAGGTTTAACCCTACTGGCATTTTTAGTGCTGATTATCCTGATGGCTTAAATCTTAATCCGTCTGTGACTTCGATCGAGTAGGAGCCGATCGACAGCTCAGACTAGATTTTGATAGACAGTTAGCATCTGTTCAGCGATCGCTGACCAACTATATTGATTTAAGACTAAATCCCTGGCATTTTTCCCCCTTTGTTGGCGAATTTCAGGATTAGTGATAGCCGTTGCCAAAGTATTAGTTAAATCCTCAAGCTGACAAGCTGTCACCCATCCCGCAGCCGCTGCTGCCACCGCAGGATGCAGATCCACCCGGTCTGAGATCACCACAGGAATTCCGGCGGCCATAGCTTCGGCAACCGCAATGCCAAAATTTTCATAGTAGGAAGGTAAAACAAATAAATCGGCCCTAGCGAGGAGGCTATTTTTGACTTCTCCGGTGACAAATCCGGTAATTGTCGTATTTTTGCCCAATATTGACCGCTCGATCTGATTTTTAATCTGATTTTCGTACTCCCGGTCCTGGGGATTGCTTCCTGCTAAGACAAAATGAAAATCTAGACCATTTTCTAACAACCTTTCTAAACTGGGCAGCAATAAATCTAGACCTTTTTTCGGATCAAGACGGGACATATAGAGGATGATCGGTTTATTTTCGGGAAGATCAAAACCCTTTACTGGTAAAGCTTGTGGGTTAAAAAAATCTACCCCTAGGGGGATGACAATATCCTTAGTTTTTATATTAAATCTTTTGGCAGTTTGACACTCCTGCTCACTGGTAAAATGAATTGCCGCCGCCACCGCTAAATTGGGTTTTTCCAGAAAATTGGCATATATTTGTTTAAGTTGCCGTTTTTTTTGCAAATCTGCCGGATCGAGGGTGCCTAGGGGACGGAGAATATAGGGCAGTTGATGATAACGAGCGATCGAAGCCGATATACTGCTCACTGGAGAGAATAAAGCATGAATGTGAGCGATATCGTAATCTTTTGCCCTATTAGCCAACCAAGTAAACAGATCAAGGGAAAATTTATAGCGCCGAAAGGGAGAACAGGGAAAATAATAGATTTGATAGCCATTTTGACTAACAGAGACCCCCAAAGGCACATCTAGGGGTGCTTGTCCCGTGTCACCATTGGAATCGGTGGTAATAATAGTCACATCTTGGCCCAGTTGGGCCAGGGCTGCTGACAAACCAAGTACCATTTGACTAGGGCCACCGTAAACAAGGGAAATCGAAGGAACAATCTGAAGAATTTTCATCTCTTTGGTGCAAAGGTCAAGACTTGTTAAAATCGATCAAGCCGTTCGCTCAAATTTACCACTTCTGTGGCTCTCATTTATGGTAATCGACTTTCTGCCCTTCACTATCAATATTTCTCCGGCCTTTATTGCTGGTAGCTGTCTCTGGTCTTTAGCATTATATTTGGGGTTAGCTGGGGTACGAAATTGGTTTATAGAAATTTTCTATCGCTGGTTTAATTTTGCCGAGCGTTTCCTCTATACTTCCCTAGAGGAGTTTGAAAAAACTCGCGTCGCCAGGGAATCCCAAAATGCTTTTTATGCCTCTATCTTTAGTATTATTCCCTTTCTCATTCTCGGCGGTTTCTCCGATTGGTTAATTGAGATTAGTTTAGGAAAAAGTTGGCCGATTAGTGTCGGTATTCTCGCCTGTGTTGCCTCCGGTGTCTATGAATTAGGAAGACAGGATGGCAGCGGCAATCAGTAAATTAAGCTGTTAACCATCTCAATTATTACTTAGGACTGCACGGGAGTGGCAAGTTAGTAGATTTTAACCCCTGACTAGCGCTCAATCTTTTCCTTCCAGACGATTTTTATGTTTATTAAGAGTCTTTTGTAGTAAATTCAAAACCTCATTGGCAATCTCAATAACTTCATGGGTTCCAAAACCGGCCTGAGTTAATTCTTTAAAAAAAGCCTTAGCAACAATTTTGGCTAATTTCGGGGGATAAGGATGGACAGCGATCGAATGTTCGGACTGAATTTCTGCTATTTCTCTAGTCACTGCCATGGCCACAAAACGAGATTTTAATATCCCTTGCAAATGAAAAATTTGCAGGGATTGGGCAGCCTGTTGAGCGAATAACTGCAAGATTTCTAAATCTAATGGTTCAAAATGTTTTTTGTCTAGGGGAAAACTGAGATTAATTACTCCAATTATCTGCTGATTGAGGATAATCGGTGCGGCTATAAAACTATTATTATTTGCTCTTTTGGGATAAGGGGCTGCACTGGCAAATGATGATCGAGTTATATCCTTAATTAGTAAAGGTTTCCCTGTGGCCGCTACATTGTCGGCAATAGCTTGATCAAGTTTAATTATTTCTTGATCAGCTAAAGGTGATAGCTCATCATAATGGGCAAAAACTTCTAGATAATCGGTAATTTCCCCTTTTAATTCCTGTGGAGAGCTTAACAGGATTAAACAGCGCCGCGCTCGCAATTGATGAGCGCTCATACTAGCTATTTTCCGAAAAATATCTTCAAGATTTTCCTCAACATTCAAGACAAGAGCCAGAGCCGTTAATTTGGGGTTAAAATTATCCATGTATTCAATCATTTATTCAGTCCGAGTTTAGGCTTTTAGGGTAAGGGTGACATTCCCCATCTCCCTGTTTATCTGAGTCTATAGCGTGCCATAGCATCTGATCGAGGGGCTTTTTTACTCGCTAACTGATCTATTGTAGATGTAGCCAAAACTTCTGTCTGTCTCTTGTTTTTTGTCTTCCCTCTAGCTACTCTGAGATCTAGTAGGTCAGAGGAGTTTAACCTGACTGGAGTGAAAGATGGTGCGTTTTCTCTGGGCAATTTTGGCCGGTGTGGGGATGGGGTTAACAGTAGCGCCAGTTTCTTGGTGGTTACTCGCTTGGATTTCTCTCGTCCCCCTGTGGATTATTGTGAGATTAGGGGAAAAATCCCTAAAAAAACAGCTTTTATACGGTTTTGGCTGGGGTTTTGCCTACCATGGCCTCGCTTTATTCTGGATCACGGGAATTCACCCGATGACGTGGATGGGTGTCCCCTGGTTAGCGAGTTTGTCAATTGCTCTGTTTTGTTGGTTGTTTATCACTTTTTGGGGAACTGCGATCGTGCTAACTTGGACGTTAGTCATGTTTTATGTCAACAAAAGTGTTAATCAGTCATCTTTTCGCGATGCTCTCCTACGGGTTTTCATCGGCACTGCCCTCTGGTGTGGGTTAGAATCTCTCTGGAGTCAATCCCCTCTCTGGTGGACTACCCTTGCTTATAGTCAAAGTCCCCATAATTTATTGATTCTGCAATTGGGCAAATTATCGGGTTTTACGACGGTAACGGCGGCAATTGTGGCAGTTAACGGTTTAATTGCCGAAAGCTTGCTCCTAATCCGTCAATCGCGGCAAAATCTCGCTTTTCTCTCTTTACCCCTCCTCATTTGTTTTAGCCTCCATCTCTGGGGATGGAACACATACCATAAACCGATCGAAAAGTCAAGGGATTTAGGGATAAAAATTGGCGTAATTCAGGGCAATATTCCCAACACAATTAAACTTTCGCCCCTAGGATTTCAAAAGGCGATCGAAGGTTACACCTCTGGTTATCAAATTCTCGCCGATCAAGGAGTAGATGCCGTCTTAACTCCTGAAACCGCCTTACCCTACTATTGGGAGAACTTAGTCAATAATAGCTCGATTTATTCGGCAATTTTAGCCAAAAAAACGCCGATCTGGTTGGGTGCATTCGGCAAGGTGGACAAGGGTTATAACAATAGTCTCTTGACCATTGATGGCGAGGGACGGGTGATTAGTCGGTATGATAAAGTAATTCTCGTGCCTTTAGGCGAATACGTTCCTTTTCAGGAAATTTTGGGCGGAATTGTTGATCGCCTTTCTCCCTTGCAAGCGCACTTAATCCCGGGAGATCCCGATCAAATTATTAACAGTCCTTTCGGTAAAATAATTGTGGGCATTTGTTACGAATCGGCTTTTTCCGAACATTTTCGCCGTCAAACTGCTAGGGGAGGCGAATTTATTATTACTGCTTCTAATAACGCCCATTATAGCCACGCCATGCCCGCTCAACACCATGCTCAGGATACCATGCGAGCGATCGAAACCGATCGATGGATGGCCCGGGCCACCAATACAGGTTATTCTGCTTTTGTCGATCCCCACGGTAATCACCTTTGGCTATCGGATTTGGATAAATATCAAATTCATAGCGAAACAATTTATCGACGGGATACGAGGACTTTATATGTGCGCTGGGGAGATTGGTTAACTAAAGTTTTAATTATTACTGCCGGACTAGCTTGGCTCTGGAGAGCTTGGGATTAAGGTGAAAGTGCTATACTTTTTCGTGAATAAACTGTATAAATAACCTAAGTTTTTGCTGCAATGAAAGAGCAATTTGTCAAGTGGTTGAATAGAATCTTAATATTTGATGTGTTTTTAGTGATAGCGGGTTTTCTCTGGTTTGCCGTGGCTGTTATCGGTGAATCCACGGGAATTCCTCTAGGATTTAAACTTTTTCAGCGTCTTTGGCTGCCCCTATTCAATCCTGCTATTAGTATTTTAATTGCGGGGGCGATTTTAAGCTGGGCAATTAATAAAATACAAGAACGCTTGTCCCCTAAATAGGGTTTGCTTAATTCAGTTATCAGTTATCAGTTATCAGTTATCAGTTCACTGTTTACTGAAAAAACTCCCCTACTTCCCCGCTCTCCTATAGTTTTTAAAGTCGTCTTTGCCAAGCAACAACTAATTTAATTTCCTCATAACTATAATTATCTCCCAGATTTTCTTTGAGAGTTTTCAGGGATTGATCGCCAACTTTTTTAATTGCTAAACGAATATATTCCTGTTTATTCTTAGGAACTAACTGATTAATATCAATTTCGTAACCAGCTTCCAGCAATTTAGCTAAATGTTCATAGATGGTTGAGACTTTTAAGCTTCTTTTGCGAGCGATTTCTTCCACATTCAAACCATCTTGATAGTATTGGAGAGTGAGGAATTGAGTAGAGGGAAGACTATCCTGACAAAAATCATTAATTGCCGCTATAAATATATCCCCATACTGTTGAACTTTGCTTTGTACTACTCCAGAAATTTGACGAAACTGCTCTAAACTCCGGGGTTTTGATTGGGCCATCAAACGCAGACTAGAATCATGGAAAATAACGTAGGGAGGAACCCCTTGACTATCAGCAATTTTTTTCCGCAGTTGTCGCAAGCGATCGAATAATAAATCACTTTCCATCGTATTGGGATTGTCGTCTCCCAAGATTGGACCGTTAGCTTTTTGGGGGACGGCAATAAACACGGAACGCTGTTTCCGCATCACTTCCCAACTATGTTGATTAAGTTTCAAGATTCTAAAATTGTCTTCAGTTTCTACCAGTAGATTTTGCTGGACAAGGGAACGACTTAAACGTTTCCACTCCCCGATAGTTTTATCCTTACCGATGCCATAAGTAGATAATAAGTGATGTTGATATTGGGTGATTTTTTCACCTTTTCCTCCCCTAAGTACGTTGATTATGTGCATCATACCGAATTTTTGTCCCGTCCGCGCCACACAGGATAAAAATTTTTGTGCTTCGATTGTCCAATCCTCAGAATTGTTCCCATTCCGACAGTTATCACAGTTACCACAGTTACCCGCAAAACTTTCTCCAAAGTAGCCTAGTACACTCGATCTTCTGCATTCAGTCCCTTCAGCATAATCTAACACCTGTCGCAATTGTTGACGAGCTTTCTGTTGTTCATTTTGCTCAGTTTTTTGGTTAATAAAATACTCAATTTTTCTGGCATCGGCAAAGCTAAAAAAGAGGGTACATTTAGCCGGTTCGCCGTCCCTACCCGCACGGCCCGATTCTTGATAATATCCCTCTAAATTGCGGGGTAAATCATAATGAACGACAAAGCGCACATCCGGTTTATTAATCCCCATACCAAAGGCAATTGTCGCCACCATAATCTGCACATCATCCCGAATAAAACGGGTTTGATTTTCGCTTCTTTCCTGATCGTTCATACCGGCGTGATAGGGTAGGGCATTAATACCATCTTTTTGTAAATGTTCGGCAACTTGATCGACGGTTTTGCGGCTGATACAATAAACAATGCCAGACCCTTTTTTTCCTTTAATATATTGATACAATTGCTGATAAGATTTACTGGTTTTAGGTTGAACTTCATAATAAAGATTAGGACGATTAAAACTAGCAATATGAATGGAAGCATCTCGCAATCCTAATTGTTGAATAATATCTTCCCTCACCTGTTGGGTAGCGGTGGCAGTTAAAGCCAGAATTGGCACGGAGGGAAAGCGTTGACGGACTTGTTTAATTTGTCGATATTCAGGGCGAAAATCATGACCCCAATCGGAGACACAGTGAGCTTCATCCACCGCTAAACAGGCTAAACCGAGGTAATTATCAATAACAGCTAAAAAGTCTAAAAAACTAGGCGATAATAATCTTTCTGGGGCGACATATAACAGTTTAATTTTTCCTTGCAGGATTAAAGATTCTCTGTCTCTGACTTGTTTCGCGTTCAAAGTGCTATTGAGAAATGTTGCCCCGATGCCATTATCAGCTAAAGCAGTTACCTGATCCTGCATTAAAGCAATTAGGGGAGAAACCACCACCGTCACCCCTTTTTTAATTAAAGCAGGTAGCTGAAAACAGAGAGATTTACCGCCTCCGGTGGGCATAATTACTAATAAATCCTGATCATTTAAAGCAGCCTCAATTATTTGGCGTTGATTCGGTCGAAATTGATCGTAGCCAAAGTGATGTTTTAAGACTTTTTCTAAAGAGTCAATTGCAGCCATTGAGCAAGGGGAAAAATATTTTTATAGTAGTTATTTTAGGGTTAGGGATTTAAGTAGTCAGTGATCGGTAATCGGTAAAAAGAAAGCTGATAGCCAAAACAACTGACCTTAAGATTGTCTCACCTGATCGGGAACACCCACAAAGGAGAGATTGGCTAATTTTTTCAGATTTTGACAGCGCAATAACTCATTAAAATTGAGACTCGATCGCCCTTCAATTTCAGTTATAGTCTCAATAGCCGATAATAAACTTTTAGCGGCCTCGGTTTCCGTGTAACCGCGTCTAACGGCCACTTTTAGGGCGGCTTCATCCGCGTCTAATTCCCGTTGGGGGCTGCGTTTTTCCCGCCAAATCCGGTTAATTGCCAAGGCAGTTAAACCCCCCGCCACTGCCATACCCACGGCATCGGTTTGTAGGGTTTCCACGGTTAAACCGATGATACCAGCCAGAGCAATTACTCGATCGAGATCGGGTTTAAACCATTTTACTGCCGTTAAAACACAGACGGCCCTTAACAAGACTAAATCCCGTTGGGATCTTGATAATTGCCGCCAGAGGTCAAAATTAATTGGAATCGGTCTGACCCCTCTTTGCCAGGGTAGGGGAAAATTAGTTTCGATTACCTTGCTGCTTTCGGGTTTGCTGACAATGCGCGTCATCATCCGTCCCGAAGCAGGCATGAGGTCTAGTAAATGACTAATCTCGTTGTCTTGGTTCATCGATCGCCGGCCAATAGTCTTCGATCATTGAGTATAATCGCTTTCTGAGTTAATATCTCTTTTCCGACAATTTTCTCAACAAAACCGCGTGAGTACCTACCGTTCGGCTTTGAGGGATTCGATGCCCCGAAAATCGCCAATAAATTCCTGCATCTTCCTCAAAATCCTCATGTTTTGATTATTATTGAGGGGATGAAACCAGTCCTGACCGGATCTTGCCAACTCCAGGTAAAACCCGAACCGGTGGCCGCTATCGAGGCGACACTGAAGGCGTTTGCGGAAGCTTGGGAGTAGGTTAACGGGACGGTGAAGCCGAACCTGATGAACGAACTGGCGATACAGTCGCTACTTTCTACGTTCTGAAAATTAGTTAATTGACCAGATGAAAATAATCGGTAAAACCCCATACCTTCAGCAAACCCTAATTAAAGAAATAGTTAAATCCTGATAAAAATCCTCTTGTTTTAACTCCACTTTTGATTGAGAAGCCAGTAAAAGTAAAGCCCAAAAAATCGCCACCTTTTCCTGTGTTGCCGAGTGACTAGAAGGTTTTTCCGCTTGCCATAAATCTAATAAATACTCAAACTCTATCTCATTTTTCTCTAATTGAAAAAACTTTCTCTGCAAAAAAAAGTCCAGTTCCGCTGCCAATTCCGTCAGGTTTTCTTGGTGGGCCAATTCCGTGATAATTTGTACCGCTTCCCGTCGGGATTGAGGCCGGGGTTTCGGGACAACTACAGGCAGTTTCGGTAAAGCTTCAATCTCTAGGGCAATCTGTTGTAATTGAGTGATTAACTCCTGCAAAGTTACCCGTCTTTTTCGCGGTGGTGGGGCAGCAGTACGACGGCGAATATGATTTTCTAGATAACGGGGTAAAGTTCTTAATTCCCGTTCTAAGTCGCTAATTTCCTCATCTATCAGACTTTCTTCTTGCTGGTCTAAAGACAATCTTTCTAGGGTATCAGCCTTAAATAAAACTAACATAGAAGCCCATAAAAAAGCCTGTCCCGATTGGGGTAAATTAGCTTGGGCCATGGCTAAATCTAGATCATTTAATAACCCCAATTCTGCCAAAAAGCGATCGATCACATCAATAACCTGCACATCCCAGGGGTCAATTTCTCCCTGTTCCGCCATTTCTAAAAGAGAGGCGATCGCATCACTGGCCGAGGTGATAGTCATGATTGTAGAATCTTGTAGGATCTCAAAGGATAGAATTTAGCAAGCAAAACCATGGACATATCGATCGCTGACCTGCGTTTGGACTACAATCTCGAAGAATTGCTAGAGTCAGAAACATCTGCCGATCCTTTCATTGTATTTAAACAATGGCTAGAACGGGCGGTATCTTCGGGAAGATTGGAACCCAACGCTATGACTTTAGCCACTATTTCGCCGGAGGGTAAACCCCGGGCCCGCATGGTACTGTTAAAAGACTTCGATCCTCGCGGTTTTGTTCTCTTTACCAACTACCAAAGCGCCAAAGGACAGGAATTAATCGCTAATCCCAATGCAGCCCTAGTGTTTTGGTGGGGAGAATTGCAACGGCAAATTAGGATCGAGGGAACTGTAGAAAAAATCAGCGAGGAGGAATCGGATAATTACTTTTTTGTCCGTCCCTGGGAATCTCGTTTAGGGGCCTGGGCCTCCAATCAAAGTGACGTGATTTCGGGGCGAGATATACTCGAAAAACGCCTGACAGAACTAAAAGAAGAATATGCGGGTCGTGAAGTTCCCCGTCCTCCTCATTGGGGCGGATTTCGCCTAATTCCTAGTTTAATCGAGTTCTGGCAAGGTCGCCCCAGTCGTCTCCACGATCGTCTCTGTTATTATCGTCAAGAAGATGGCAGTTGGCAAAGGCAACGTTTAGCTCCTTAGTTTTATTTTGACACCTTGTATTGGCAAAATAGCTCGGTGCTAATTCAATTTGTCATTTTAGTCTTGAGATAATATTAGGTCGATGTCTTTTCCCAACCCGCGCTTACCTTAGCGATCGGGTTGGGCTATTATATCAATTGGATAAAGGCAACCCGTCCGCCCTAAAGTTTCAGAAAAACGATAGAATTGAAAGGGTTTTGGTTTGCATCTTTCAAAAATAACTAGAGAATTATGGACATCAATAAAGTTGGACTTCGAGAAACCTTAGAAGCATTGCGGGTTGAACTGAGTAAATCTATTTTAGCCTCTGAGGGTGAGCAGATTCGCTTTGAAGTGGGTGACATTGAATTAGAGGTTCAATTTGTGGTTGAGCAGTCGAAAGAAGGCAAAGGTGGGCTGAAATTTTGGGTAGTAGAAATGGGTGGGGGTGTCACCAATAAAGATACGATAACCCATAGAATTAAAATTCCCCTTAAACCCATTTGGAAAGATGGAAAACCTGTATTGACAGCAAGTGATGATATTCCCGATTAGAATTTTATACCCCTAGGGACGCAATGCTTGCCCCCAAAGCAGTTAATTTGTAGGATGGGTTAGCGAAGCGTAACCCATCGCCATCCCAGAAGAATAGGTTACATCAATCCGATAAGTTATGCCCCAATTCCAACCCGATCGCGCTTTAGAAATTTAGGATGGGTTAGCGAAGCGTAACCCATCACCATCCCAGAAGAATAGGTTACATCAATCCGATAAGTTATGCCCCAATTCCAACCCGATCGCGCTTTAGAAATTGTTGCCCCTAAGTATGGCACTGCCTATCGAATTGGGGGACGTTTACTCTTGACTTGTCGGCATCTATTTGATAATAGTAACGACTGTAAAGTACGATTTAGATCAGCATCAGACTATTCTGATAAGCAGGATATAGACGCTAAAGTAATTTGGAAAGCACCGGATAATATAGATATAGCTTTAGTTGAATTACCAGAAACTATCGAAACTTTTGATCCTGTAGACTTTGGGTTGTTACCTGATAGTAATAGTGGGGAAAAAGTTAAGTTTGAGTTTTTGGGGTGGCCTGAATGGGGGTTGATTAAAACTGATAAAGAAGAAAAGGCGACAAGACTTCATATTGAGGGTATTATTTACACAGCAGATGTTTCGCCAGATGGTCTATTAGTCTTAGAAGTTACTCGGAAGCCGTCAATTTTAGAGGTAGAAAAGGATAATTTAGAGGCAAAACCAAAGTCCCCTTGGCAGGGGACATCAGGGGCAGCAATTGTTTGTAATAGGTTAGTGGTGGGTGTGCAGAAATCGCATCAAAATCCAGATCGTCCTGAATCTTTAGACGCTGAATCTTTGGCAAGGGTTTATGATAATCCCGAATGGTGTGAGATATTAGAAAACCATGATATTGATCCTGAACCTAAACCCGTTATATCCGCTTCTTTAAAATCTTCTTCCTATCGCAATCAAGCTCCTCCTAAACCGAGTTATTTTGTGGAAAGACCAGAGGTTAGTATTGAGTTAAAACAACTTTTATTGTCAGAAACAACGGAAAAAACTGGAACTTTAGTTATTAGTGCGATTTATGGATTAGGAGGTATTGGTAAATCCACTTTAGCGGCAGCTTTAGCACAGGAGAAAGAAGTTCAAGCTTATTTTCCTGATGGCATTTTCTGGGCAACTTTAGGACAACAACCGGACATTTTATCCTTTCTTCATGGCTGGATTCAAGCTTTAGGAGATTATAATTTTAAGCCGACGGGTATTGATGCGGCATCCTTACACTTGAGGACTTTATTGGCAGATAAAAAAGCTTTATTAGTAGTAGATGATCTCTGGAATGTAGAAGATATTGATCCTTTTAGAGTAGCAGTAAATCAATGTAAATTATTAGTAACCACTAGAGAAGTTCCCGTTAAAGGGGCAATTCGTTATGATTTGGATGTGATGACGGAAAGCCAATCTTTAGCCTTATTAACGGGTTATTTAAAGCATGAATTAACTTTAGAAGACCAGAAACAAGCCAAAATCTTAGCCAAAATTGTCGGTTATTTGCCTTTAGCATTGGAGTTAACGGCGGCACAAGTTGAAGATGACATTCCTTGGGCTGAATTAATCGAAGAATTACAAGCAGAAATCGCTAATTTAGAAATTTTAGATCGCTTGGAAGCTGGAGATACTGCCAATGAAGAAAAACGAAAACATTATAGTGTAATTGCTTGCTTTAATCTCAGTTTAAAGCGATTAAATGGGCAAAGATTGAGACAATTTAGCTGGTTAGGGGTGTTACCCGATGATGTTACCATTACCGAAAAAATGGCGGCGACTTTATGGGATTGTCCGGTTAAAGAAGCGAGACAAACTTTAAGATATTTACGGAGTAAGGCTTTATTATTAACGGGGTTTTCTAGTGAACTATTAACGAGTTATCGGGTCCATGATTTGTTACATGATTTAGCCCGAAATCTGATCCTAGCGTCTCCTCATCCTGAAACGGATTATCAATTACCGGGGTTAGGGTTATCAATGGCTGAGGCACATCAACAGCTTTTACAACGGTATCAAAAACAGATTAAGATATCCCCCCTAACCCCCCTTGAAAAGGGGGGAAAAGAGGTGGAAGTCCCCCTTGAAAAGGGGGGAAAAGAGGTGGAAGTCCCCCTTATTAAGGGGGATTTAGGGGGATCAAACTGGCACAGTTTAGAGGATGATGGCTACATTTATAATCAATTGCTCTGGCATTTGGAAAAAGCGGGACAGATAGCCCAGATTCATCTATTACTGAGGGAAAAAACCGCAGAAGGTCATAATGGTTGGTATAGTCAATGTGAAAAGGAAGGGAAAACGGCAGTTTTTATTAAGGATGTTTCCCGGGCGTGGCAATTGGCGGAGGGGCATTTTATTGAGAACAAGAGTGAGTCTATGGGGTTACAGGTTCGTTATGCTTTAATCACCACTTCTCTTAATAGTTTGGCGGGCAATATTCCACCAGAATTGATGGCTGCACTGATTAAACATGAAATCTGGACACCTGCTCAGGGATTGGCTTATGTGAGGCAAAATCAAGATGATGGGGAGCAAGCCGCAGGATTAAGGAAAATTATTCCCTATCTTACTCCTACTTTGTTATCCGAAGCCTTAGAAATTGCCAGAGGGATTGGGGATGAATACAACCGTGCAGAGGCATTGACCGGGTTAGCTCCCCATTTACCGGAAAGTTTGTTACCCAAAGCCTTAGAAATTGCCAGAGCCATTGAGGATGAATCCTCCCGTGCAAAGGGATTGACACCCCAGATGCGTAGGGATTTAAATCAGTTGGCGCAAATTCGGAATGAAGACGACCGTGCAAGGGCATTGACACGGTTAGCCCCCCATTTACCAGAAGTGTTACCGGAAACCTTAGAAATTGCCAGAGCCATTGAGGATGAAGACGACCGTGTAAGGGCATTGACAGCGTTAGCTCCCCATTTACCGGTCAGTTTGTTACCCGAAGCCTTAGCAGTTGCCAGAGCCATTGGGAATGAATACCACCGTGCAAGGGCATTGACAGGGTTAGCTCCCCATTTGCCCGAAGTCTTACCCGAAGCCTTAGCAGTTACCAGAGCTATTGGGAATGAATACCCTCGTGCAGGGGTATTAGGGGTATTGAGAGAGTTAGCTCCCCATTTACCGGTCAGTTTGTTACCCGAAGCCTTAGAAATTGCCAGAGCCATTGGGGATGAATACTACCGTGCAACTGCATTGACCGGGTTAGCTCCCCATTTACCCGAAGTCTTACCCGAAGCCTTAGCAGTTGCCAGAGCGATTGGGAATGGATACCACCGTGCAGAGGCATTGACCGGGTTAGCTCCCTATTTACCGGAAGTGTTACCCGAAGCCTTAGAAATTGCCAGAGCTATTAGGGATGAATCCCGCCGTGCAGAGGCATTGACAGGGTTAGCTCCCTATTTACCGGAAAATCTCTTAAGGGAAGCCTTAGAAATTGCCAGAGGGATTGGGGATGAATACGACCGTGCAGAGGCATTGACAGGATTAGCTCCCTATTTACCCAGTTTATTACCTGAAGCCTTAGAAATTGCCAGAGGGATTTTGTCCTACCGTTACCGTGCAGAGGCATTGAGAGAGTTAGCTCCCCATTTACCAGAAAGTTTGTTACCCGAAGCCTTAGAAGTTGCCAGAGCCATTGGGAATGAATACCACCGTGCAGAGGCATTGACAGGATTAGCTCCCTATTTATCTGAAGCTCTCTTAAGTGAAGCATTAGAAGTTGCCAGAGGGATTGGGTCTGAATACAAGCGTGCAGAGGCATTAACGGGGTTAGCTCCCCATTTACCGGTCAGTTTGTTACCCGAAGCCTTAAAAATTGCCAGAGGGATTGAGGATCAATTCTTCCGCGCATTGGCATTGACTGGGTTAGCTCCCCGTTTACCAGAAGTGTTACCCGAAGCCTTAGAAATTGCCAGAGGGATTGGGGATGAAGATAACCGTGCATTGGCATTGACCGATTTAGCTCCCCATTTACCAGAAATTTTGTTACCGGAAGCTTTAGAAGTTGCCAGAGGGATTAGGGATGAATCCGACCGTGCAACGGCATTGACCTGGTTAGCTCCCTATTTACCGGAAAGTTTATTACCCAAAGCCTTAGCTGTTGCCAGAGATATTTGGTCTGAATCCTCCCGTGTAGAGGCATTGATAGGGTTAGCTCCCCATTTACCACAAGTTTTACCGGAAGCTTTAGAAGCTGCCAGAGGGATTGGAGGTGAATCCGACCGTGCAAAGGTATTAAAAGCATTAACCGCCACCTTAACCCCTGCTAATGTTGACCTATCCTTCTGGGAAAATACCCTTCATGCTTTGGGTACTCTCACTCGTCCTCATTTCCTCGAAACTATTCCCAACTTAGTCCCTTTAATCCTTCATTTTGGGGGGGAGGTCGCTTTAAGAGAAGTGTATCAAAGTATTAGGGATGTTAGTCGCTGGTGGCGGTGATTCTCCTGTCAATAATTGCTATAATAGCTAAAATGGTCATAATGGCTAGTTTCTATAAAGGTTAGTTATGAAAACATTAGGAGCCTCAGAAGCAAAAAATCGCTTTGGCGAACTGTTAGACTTGGCTCGAAGAGAACCAGTAAAGATAGCAAAAAAGGGACGTAATGTTGCAGTCGTGCTGTCAATCGAGGAATTTGAGAGATTTTCCGAGTTAGAAAATCAACTTTTGGCTTTACAGGCAGAAAAAGCTCATCAAGAAGGTTTTATCGGAACAACAGAAAGTGAGGCTTTACTGTCAGAAATTTTAAATGCTTAAGATTAACCTATCTCGACAGGCAACTAAACGCTTAAAAAAACTGCCAGATAAACACGCCAAACAAGTAGCCACAAAAATAACCGAACTGAGAACAAATCCCTATCCCCAAGATTCTCTAAAGTTAAAAGGATACTCCTATCATAGAGCCGATATTGGTGAATATCGAATCGTTTATCGTGTTGAGGAGCAAACACTAGAAATCTTGCTGATTGACAAACGAAACGATGATGAAATTTATAAACAACTAAAGAGAACAATATAGAGAATCTTAATTATCAACCATCAATTAATTAGCGATATTATTCCTGCTAAAATCAAGAAAAACAAATTATTTTTAAACACTCATGAGCATTAATGTAACATTTCCCGAAGAACTTCTCATTGCCGCCAGAGAAGAAAAAGAAACATTCTCTCGTAAAGTTATCATTTATACATTAGGGCATCTTTATCAAGAAGGAAAAATTTCAGCAGGAATCGGCGCACAAGTATTAGGATGCGATAAATATACATTTTATACACTTCTCTCTGAGTATGGTTTTTCCATTATTGATTACACAGCAGAAGAATGGGAATCAGAAATACAAACCAGCCGTAAATTAGCCCAAAAAATCCAAGAGAATGAAGATAATTGTTAATTCTACACCGATCATCGCCTTATCTTTGATTAATCAATTAGATCTTCTTAATCAGCTATTTAATGAAGTGATTATTCCTTGGGCAGTTTATCAAGAAATTGTCATCGCTGGAGATAATAAACCGGGGGCAAAAGAACTCAAAAATGCCAATTGGATTCAAGTTCAAGAAGTTGCATCATCATCTCCTCTTGAACCGCTATTACTAGGATTAGATCGAGGAGAATTAGAAGTTATTCTCTTGGCAATTTCAATCAAACCAGACTGGGTAATTATAGATGAGAAATTAGCAAGAAGAGTTGCCAAAGCTATGGAATTACCCGTCAAAGGAACATTAGTAATTCTCTTGGTTGGTTTTTATGCAGGTTATCTATCTAAACAAGAAATTTTAGATTTATCACAACAGTTAGTTGATTATGGAATTCGTAATAATTCTCCGATTATTAATTGGCTAAAAACAGAATTAGACAATGATCATTAATACTAACTCAATGCAAAATTTACTACCTTGAAACAATAAATCGTACACATTCGTGACCAAGAAAAACCAGAAACACTCTCTAAAATTTTAACTGCTTTAGATTTTGTTGACTCCGTAGAAATCATCGAAGATCAAACAACATTATCTGATAACGAGCAAGACTTCTTTGCCCTAGCACGATTGTGGGAAGACAGGGATATTACCCCTAAATCTATCCGTCAAACAGCATGGCGAGAAGAAAACCGATGATTTTATGTGACACCAATATCCTCTCCTTTAATTTCATTTGAGAACAACTGCCTTAGTTAATTTTTGTTCTAATTATAACTCAGGTGTTAATCCCTGCCAATGTTGACCTATCCTTCTGGGAAAAAACCCTTCATGCTTTGGGAACTCTCACTCGTCCTCATTTCCTCGAAACTATTCCCAACTTAGTCCCTTTAATCCTTCATTTTTGGGGGGAGGTCGCCTTAAGAGAAGTGTATCAAAGTATTAGGGATGTTAGTCGCTGGTGGCGGTGATTCTTGTTCTATGAATTAGCCTCCGCCTTACCCAATTGAATCAGCAGTCTGCTCCCCAGTGTCTTCGGCAAGCGCAGAAATCCGATAAAATAGTGAATAGGTGACATCGGGAAAAAATTATCTATGGCAACTACATCCGAAGACGTATGGCGACTCTTAGCCGAATTAACTGCTGCTCAAAAAGAAACTGACCTACTATTGAAGGAAGTCAGTCAACAACAGAAGGAAAACGCCCAACAACTCAAGGAAACTGACCTACTATTGAAGGAAGTCAGTCAACAACAGAAGGAAAACGCCCAACAACAGAAGAAAACTGACAAACAACTCAAAGAATTAGGTCAGCAAATTGGGGGATTAGGGGCAAAATTCGGCAGCTTTACCGAAGGACTTGCCCTTCCTTCAATGGAAACGATTCCCAGACAACGCTTTGGCATGGAAGTTGTTAGTCCCAGTGTCCGAGTCAGTAAAGATGGAAAACATCTAGAAATCGATGTCCTTGCCTATACCAATGGTGAGCTAAATACTGCCTATATCGTTGAGGTTAAAAGTCATGCTAGAGAGGAATCCATTACACAATTAAAAAGTATTTTGCAACGGTTTCGCAGCTTTTTCTCTGAACACAAGGACAAAAAACTCTATGGCATACTAGCATCAGTTGACTTATCCAACGAATTACGCGAAAAAATTCTGCAAGAAGGGTTTTATGTGGCTCGGATTCATGACCAAGTATTTGAACTCGATATTCCCGATAATTTTCAACCTCGACCTTATTAAAACATCAAAATTGAGATTACTTACTTATTAAGTGTCAAGTTCGCCGCTTTCTTTTCACTGATGACTGATGACTGTTTACTGATAACTGAAAAATCTTCCCACTGCCCATCTGCAAAAAAGATTCTCTTGAGTTGTATAATCTCTAAAGGATTAGCGTACTCAAGAAAAAAATTATTTCATGCTCAGAAAAATTAGACTATCATACTTTGGCTTAATTTTAGGCAGTATTTTAACGGTTATCGGGATCATCGGTTATGCCCAAGGTAACGCCACGGTCAATTTAGCGGGGTTTTTCTACGGATTACCGTTATTATTGGGAGGTTTAGCCCTAAAAGCTTCAGAAATCAAACCGATACCCTTCAGTCAACCCACTAGCCCCGAAATCTTGCAATTGCGCCAACAACAGGCTACTGTCACCCAAACCAAACTTCGCAACGATGTCACCCGCTATCGCTACGGACAGGAAGTGCATCTGGATGAAGCCTTAGAAAAGCTGGGATTAAGCCCCACAGACGAGGAAAGACCGACTTTAGTGGCAATTCGTGAAACTGCTGTTGATTCCGCCTATTGTTTCACCCTAGAATTTGAATCGCCCCTTTTACCCCTAGAAAAGTGGCTGGCAAAACAGGAAAAAATCGAAAGATATTTTGGACCAGGAATTAGAGCCGAAATTAAGCAAGTTGACGAGGAAAAAATTGATTTATCGCTAATTACTATCCCTAACACCTAAATGCTCACGCCTATTCAGTATGGCTTCTTGGTAATCGCTGCCGTGGCTGCCGGCTTAATTAATGCTCTTGCCGGTGGCGGTAGTCTGATTACTTTTCCGACGCTGATGGCGGTGGGTATCCCACCAGTAATGGCAAATATGACTAATACCGTCGCTTTATGTCCCGGTTATCTGGGGGCAACCATCGCCCAAAAAAAAGACCTGCACGGGCAACAAAAACGGATTCGATTATTACTACCACCGGCAGTTATTGGCGGCATTATCGGTGGTATTTTGCTGTTAAATAGTAGTGATAAAGTATTTGAGCGCCTGATTCCTTTTCTGATTCTTTTAGCGGCGGCTTTATTGGCTTTTCAAGATACTTTACGCTCTTGGCTACAGCGGCAACAAGGGGACGAAAATGGTCATATACCAGAAATTTTGGCGGTTTTACCCATCGCTCTTGCTTCAGTTTATGGTGGTTATTTTGGCGCAGGTTTAGGGGTAATTGAGTTGGCAATTTTGGGCTTATTTCTCAAGGATAATCTCACGAGATTAAATGCTTTAAAACAGTTGCTTTCTTTGGTGGTTAATGTGGCCGCATCTTGGTTTTTTCTTTTTTCTAATCATGTATATTGGTCGGCAGCGATAGTGGTAGCAATTGGCTCTTTAATGGGGGGGGTATTGGGGGGAAAACTAGCTAGAATTATCTCTCCTAGTTATCTGCGCCAGACTGTGGTAATTCTGAGTATTATTATCGCTATAGTTTATTGGCTTCGTTAACAAACCGAGTTATAGGCGGTTAAAATGCGTCTTAAGTACGTAGGCGTTAAAAATTATCAAATGCTCCCTTATCAAGGGGGGCAGGGGGGATCGAACCCAAAATCTATCTTCAATTTAATTATAACCAGCTACTTAGCTTATCTTAAGGATGAGGTAGGAAATTTTCCCCTTGGGGAGTCAGTCGTCGATAGCAAATTAGGTTATACTGCATCTTTATGAGAAAGACCGTCAACTAAAATGGCTCATTTTAAAACCTGACCCGATAACGTTATAATTTTGCTCGGCAAAACCGCACCAGATGTTTAGTATTGACAAAGCTGCCCTTGTCTAGCATTCACAACAGGGGTAAGAACCTTCTTTCATGCGATCGCTAGACAAAATCAGTGATAAAAGTCCCAATCGCCAAGATTAGGCGATAATAGTCCCAAAAACTCCCTAGCTATACCGGTCTCCTCCAGATGATCTACATAAAAACTTAAGAATGATCCCCGTCTGGTGATAGACTTTTGACTGTTAAGGAAACAAACTCACTAGATAAATCATAGATCAGCTGTAGGGAGGATCATCGAGTGGAAAGTACGCTAGGGTTAGAAATTATCGAAGTGGTCGAACAGGCTGCCATTGCCTCCTCGAAGTGGATGGGTAAAGGCGAAAAAAATATCGCCGATCACGTCGCTGTGGAAGCGATGCGCGAACGGATGAATAAAATCCATATGCGCGGTCGCATCGTTATTGGAGAAGGGGAAAGAGACGAAGCTCCCATGCTCTATATTGGCGAAGAAGTGGGTATCTGTACCCAAGTTGATGCCAAACAATATTGTAATCCCGACGAATTAGTCGAAATCGATATCGCCGTCGATCCCTGCGAAGGCACTAACTTGGTTGCCTACGGTCAAAATGGTTCCATGGCCGTGTTAGCGATCTCCGAAAAAGGTGGATTATTCGCCGCTCCTGATTTTTATATGAAAAAATTAGCCGCTCCCCCAGCAGCTAAAGGTCATGTGGATATTAATAAATCGGCGACGGAAAACCTGAAAGTTCTTTCCGATTGTCTCAATCGTTCGATCGAAGAACTGGTGGTAGTGGTTATGGATCGTCCCCGTCACAAGGAATTAATCCAAGAAATCCGCAACGCTGGGGCCAGAGTTCGTCTGATCAGCGATGGTGACGTATCGGCCGCTATTTCCTGCGCTTTTTCGGGAACTAATATTCATGCTCTCATGGGTATCGGTGCCGCTCCGGAAGGGGTAATCTCGGCGGCGGCTATGCGTTGTCTAGGCGGTCACTTCCAGGGACAATTAATCTATGATCCGGAAGTGGTCAAAACCGGTTTAATCGGCGAAAGCCGCGAGGGTAATCTCGCTCGTCTGCAAGAAATGGGCATCACCAATCCCGATCGCGTTTACGGTTGCGAAGAATTAGCCAGTGGCCAAACCGTCCTCTTTGCCGCCTGTGGGATCACCCCCGGCACCCTGATGGAAGGGGTACGCTTCTTCCATGGTGGCGCTCGTACCCAAAGCTTGGTTATCTCCACCCAATCGAAAACCGCTCGCTTTGTCGATACCGTTCACCTGTTCGACCAACCCAAATACATTCAACTGAGATAATTCTCTGACGCGGTGGGGTGGGTATGGCTCACCTCGCCCCCATTGGTAAAAATATATAAAGTTTTTTTTCAAACATCTTTTATTTGCATCCCGATGGGGACTAAATTGCAACAATTAGAGACATAACGCACTGATCTTTATCAATAATTTTTGTAGCCTGAGCAACATTTGTAGGAGAACATAAATGAATATTGCTGTAGTGGGCTTGAGTCACAAGACAGCCCCGGTGGAAATTCGCGAAAAATTGAGTATCCCGGAAGCGAAAATCGAGTCCGCTCTTACCCACCTCAAGGGTTATCCCCACATCCAAGAGGTGGCGATTATCAGCACCTGTAACCGCTTGGAGATCTACGCCGTGGTTACGGATACGGAAAAGGGCGTGGTGGAAATTACCCAGTTTCTCGCTGAAATCGGACATATTCCCCTTAATGTCCTGCGTCGTTATCTGTTTACCCTACTGCATCAGGATGCTGTCCGTCATCTGCTCCGGGTGTCCGCCGGTTTAGAAAGTCTTGTCCTCGGGGAAGGGCAAATTCTCGCTCAAGTTAAAAATACCCATAAATTAGCTCAAAAGTACAATACTATTAGCCAATTACTCGATCGCCTGTTTAAACAAGCGATGACTGCCGGTAAGCGCGTCCGCACGGAAACCAGCATCGGCACGGGAGCCGTATCGATCAGTTCGGCGGCGGTGGAGTTAGCCCATGCTAAGGTGGCAGACCTCAGCGGCAAGAAAATCGCTATTATCGGGGCAGGGAAAATGTCCCGATTATTAGTTACTCACCTTCTGGCTAAGGGTTCTCAGCAAATTGCGATCGTCAATCGCTCCCAAAGACGGGCCCAGGAGTTGGCCCGTGAATTTCCTCACCTACCGCTGCAACTATATGGCTTAGAAGAGATGATGGCCATCGTAGCGGCATCGGATATCGTCTTCACCAGTACGGGAGCCACGGAACCAATTTTAACTAAAAATTTATTGACAGAAGTGACGATTACTGCTACATCGCTGATGTTAATCGATATTTCTGTTCCCCGTAACGTCCACACCGACGTGAAGGAATTGGCACAAGTGCAAGCTTTTAACGTCGATGATCTCAAAGCGGTGGTTGCCGCCAATCAGGAAAGTCGCCGTCAGATGGCCAGGGAAGCAGAGGCACTCCTAGAGCAGGAAGTGGAAGCTTTCGAGCTTTGGTGGCGTTCTTTGGACACTGTCCCGACAATTAGCTGTTTAAGAAGCAAAATTGAAGATATTCGCGAACAGGAATTAGAAAAGGCCCTCTCCCGTCTGGGGACGGAATTCGCCGAAAAACACCAAGAAGTTATCGAAGCAATGACCCGCGGTATCGTTAATAAAATCCTTCACGAACCCATGGTACAACTGCGGGCCCAACAGGATATCGAAGCGCGTAAGCGCTGTTTACAATCCCTACAAATGCTCTTTAATCTCAGTGTCGGGGAAGAATATAGTTAGAGTCCGACAATTGACAAAAATTAAGGGTGATTCTACTGGTCTGTTAAGATGATTTTGAGGGATTGGGGGCGAATAATTTGGCAGCATTCCCCTATCCACAATTTCAAGATTGACAGACCACTAAGCGGTTGACTCTCTAAATTACTCGTTAAGACTGTCTATGAGCGTCGGAGTTGACAGCAGGGAGCGGTATAATTAATGGACATCTCCAAGAATTAGACCCAGTCACAGCTTGCTTTTATGCCATGTGCTAATTAAATGGTTCGATAATCGTTGTTGATTCAATTTAACTGGAAAAATATGGGGCAACTAATTTTCTAGGAAATTGAGTTGCAGCAAGTCCTTCAAGGAGATTCATCTTTATATTTAACCCACCTTCCGCACTTCTTAACATTCAATTGATAATTTTTACTAATACATTGCTTACAACCCTTTGCCAGTAAAGATTGTAGCTACAATGATCGATTTTCATCAAGGTGAAGAATTGTAATTTGTTTTCTCAGAAAAAATCAATTATTGAAAATGTTCTCAATAGTAGTTTCTACAATGAAGCTTTTTCGTCAAAACATCTTGGGGAATGTAAAAATATATAAAGCTATATGAAGATGTGCGGAATGTCGGATTTAATTCCAAACACCTACTTAAGATGGTGATTTAGTTCAATTCAATAAGCTATATGGGGAGATGAATTAATGGATAAATCTTCTAAAAAAAAGCAAGAGAACCGGTGGAAATGGTGGGATGACTTTAAAAAGCGGAATGACTCTAAAAAAAAGCAAGAGAACTGGTGGAAATGGTGGAATGACGAGGAAAACCTCAAGTCGATTGAGTATTACGGATTAATCGACCAAGAGATCCATCGTGAACACAATCTGATTGCCAATCGAATGAACTGGTATGTCACTTCCCAGTCTTTTTTAATGGCAGCATTTGCAGTTTCTGGTAATAATAATTATCGACTTGGGTTTCTATCTATATTTTTACCAATACTAGGGATTCTGACATCATTTATTATTGGAGCTTCGCTTTATGCGGCTATCAAAGCTATGGATCAACTTAAGACAGAAAAAAAACGCATCCTTAAGCAGGATAAGTATTTAGGAAATATTTCTACTTTTAAAGCAAGGTTTGTTGACAATAAACATCCCTGGATTCATTGGGTCGGGATTTTCCCGGCTCGTTCTATTCCTGTTTTGTTTTTTATTTTCTGGTTCATTTTTCTATACTTAGCGACACAAACTAAAATATGCTAGAGTGACATGACAAGCACTTTCGATTGGGATAGTCGAAGAGAAGCTGACAATAAGGCTAAACATGGTGTGGACTTTGAGACTGCTCAATATGCGTTTTTCGATCCACATCGTTTGATTGTCCATGATGTCCAACATAGTGACTCAGAGGAACGTTGGTTTTGTATTGGTAAGGTAAAAGACCGGGTTTTAACGGTGCGTTTTACTTACCGCGATGGAGTGATTCGTATATTTGGCGCAGCTGAATGGCGTAAATGGAGAAAATTCTATGAAGAACATAACCCCTGATCCCGCAAAACCGATTGGTAAGGTGACAATTGTCGAAGACTTTTTACCACCACCAGAGCAGCTAATACCGAATCAAAATACTGTCAGGGTAACGATGGAATTTTCTAAGGAGAGTATTGAGTATTTTAAACGGGAAGCTCAACGTCATAATGCTTCCTATCAATCCCTGATTCGTAATCTTGTAGATGCCTATGTCAGACAACAACAGCAGTGAGTATATAGCAATTCTCTAACTTATGAGGTACAGTAGCAACAGTGAGTAAACCAATTGCGAATATCTTTTTGAGTAACTTCTAACATAGCCAATTCAATCCCTTCTATTAAGTCTTTGTAAGTTCTCGCCTTCAGTTTTATTAACATCGCTTTCACTTTTGACCAAAAGTTTTCAATAGCAGAGAATTCGGGAGAATAAGGAGGTAAATAGATAAGTCTAGCTTTTTCTTGTTCGATTATTTCTCTGACCATTTCTCCGAGATGAATCTTGGCGTTATTCATGATCAGACAGTCTCCTTCTTTAATTTTTGGCAGCACTTCCTTCAGAATAAATCCTTCAAATGTTACCGCATCCACTGCACCGTATATATTGACTGATGCCACAACTTTTTCTAAGCTTATAGCACCAATTATTGAAATATTTTTCCCTCTTTTTTGTGGTTTTCTTCCCCAAGCTCTTCGGCCAATTAAGGCTCTAGCATAGAGTCTTAATTGGGCTAAATTTACCCCCGATTCATCGATGAAAATTAGTTTTGATGCCTCAATTTCTCGCACTTGAGACCAGTATTCCACTCTTTTTTGCTGTACCCTGTCACTTTCTTTTTCCGCCGCGTGTAGTGTTTTTGCCGAAGCCTGACTGCTGGCTACTGACTCCTAACCCCACCAACAAACTTTTTGCCGCAAACCCTATTTAACGATTTGCCTTGAATTTTCGTTTTTTTGCCAGTATTCTCGCCAAGGAAGTCCAGAAATCGATCTCTATAGGCTCAATTTCGATGCTAAAGCGATCGCTACTGGGAAAATGCGATGTTCTTGCACTTGAATGCGTTCGTGGAGACTGGCCTCGGTATCATCCGGGAGAATGGGAACCACTGCTTGCATTAAAATTGGGCCGCTATCTACCTCCGCGCGAGCGATATGCACAGTACATCCGGTCACTTTTACCCCCGCGGCTAAAGCTTGTTCCACGGCGCGCACACCCTTAAAACTGGGTAGTAAACTAGGATGGATATTGATCACGCGATCGGGAAAAGCATCCAGTAACACTGGGGTGACAATTCGCATCCAGCCCGCCATAATTACCCATTTTACCCCGTATTCTTGGAAAGTTTCGACTATTGCCCGATCGAGTTCTTCTCTGGGTTTAAATTGACGATGATCGAGGAAAACCGCAGGGATATTGTAGTGAGCGGCTTTTTCTTTTACCTTGGCATCGGGATTATTGTAGATGAGAACGGGAATTCGGGCATTTAGCTGTTTTTTTGCGATCGCTGCCGCCAAAACAGCAAAATTGGAACCACTACCAGAAGCCATCACTCCTAAAGAGAGGGTTTCCTCTAGGGGAATATCGGCCAAACTGAGATCGGGAGAAATTAAACTGGGGGAAATTGTCATCATATTTTATAACCGAGTTCGAGTGCATTGCAAAAGCTGTTGAGGCGATTCAGCAAAGCATTATAGTAAGAATAAGCATCATCCCGTTCCTCTTGAAGATAGGCATACAAGGTTAGCTCTGGCTCTGCAGCTAGGTGATTTTTAGGGATATCGAAACCGACTTCCGTTAGGCGCGTCGCTGCGATCGCAACTAGCAACGCCCCAATGGTATTAGACTCACCATTGTGAAGATCCCTCAGTCCGGGTAAGATGATCTCAGCCCCTGGCAACTCATTGAGATTCATGATTGTTTTTCCTCTGGTGGACATTGAAAACGTTCAATAAAGTTCTCGACTCTGCTTCTCAGCACATCAGGGTTAAGAGAGGGGAATCGGATTAGTTCCGGTGCAATCGCTTCAAAGCATTCCCCTAGCTCATTCAAAGAGAATAATTTGTGTTCGTACATAGCCTCAATATCTTTCAAGTCACGGTCAAACCCTCTCGATAGTTTAGAAAGAGCTTGGGCTGTAAAATCATAGTGATAGAAAGAGATTTGACCTCGTTTGCCAATGAATACGCTTCGATCGCGCCATCCCGGAATAGGGGGCAGAAAATCCTGCGGAGATGCCAGTTCAATGTTGATGTTCAATTCTTTTTTTAGCTTGGCGATCGCTTGAAAAATGCCCGGCGGTTCGGGATCTAGACGGATATCCACATCGACTGTGGAATTACGCCATCCCACCAGTAAGGCACTCGCTCCACCTGTAAAGTAGATAGTGCCTGAACCCTGAGCTTCTTTACCTAAGATTTGCATTAGGCGTTCTAACTTCTGAGCGTCAACGTTTACACGCATTTTTTTGCCGTGATTATCTGCCTCAAGTTACCAGTTTAGTTTAGTGCCTACTCAAAGGTAAATTGTACAACTGATGAGAAAGCATGATACTTTTTGCCATTATTATCTTCTACTATCTCTCCGATACCTTGGCTAAAGTCAAATTTTCTTCTGTCCAGTGCCGGAGTCCTGCCACACTTGTACCATTTGTTGTCACTAGCAGGACCTTTGTAGGAACACCGTTTTTGGGTTACTGGAACAAAACAATTTCGCGAAACATTCGCCGGATTAAACAACCCAAAACTACCTGATATTGAAGGACTAACCCGAAAAGCTGACGTTCCGTCAAGCCTAGTGTAACTTTCACATTGATAAATTGTTTTGGCCTGAGCTAACGAGCAGATACTTAGTTGACTGAACAGAAGAACAGAAGGAATCAACATCAGATGTCGCATTTTCATGAGCATAACCTCGTTTAATTGCGTTGTTTCAAACCGGTTTCAATAGCGGCAATGACTGTTTCTATGACTTTAACGCGGGCGAAATACTTATCATTTGCCGCCACAATCGTCCAGGGGGCGACGGGGGTGCTAGTACGGGCTACCATGTGATTAACTGCCACATGATAGAGGGGCTGTTTTTCTCGATTGCGCCAATCTTCATCGGTGAGTTTATGTTGACGATAGGGGTTAGTTTGGCGCTCGTTGAAGCGATTTAACTGTTCTTCGGGGCTAATATGTAACCAAAATTTGACTAAAACACAGCCTGAATGGGTTAATTGGGCCTCAAATTCGTTAATTTCTTGATATGCCCGCCGCCAGTCCATATCTTTAGCGAATCCTTCCACTCTCTCCACCAAAACCCGTCCATACCAACTGCGATCAAATATACCGATAGTTTTGGCTGCGGGTAATTTGCGCCAGAAGCGCCAGAGATAATGATAGCGGTGTTCTTCCTCCGTCGGGGCAGCAAAGGCAATCACTTGATAACTGCGAGGATCTAGGGTATCGGTTAAGCGTTTGATCGCACCTCCCTTACCGGCGGCATCCCACCCCTCAAACAGGACTAAAACGGGAATATTTGCCTGAAAAATCTCTAATTGCAGTTTTCTTAGTTCCACCTGTGCCTGACGCAAACGGATTTTATAGTCTTCTTTTTCCAATTTGGCACTTAAGTCCACTCTCCCCAGATAATCGGGTTCTGTGGGCAGTAATTGGGCTTGGGGTGGTAGATTGACAGGAGGTTCGATCGGTAATTGCCGCTGATCCAAAGCTTGAGCGATCGTGCCGACTAATTGGGAGAGAACTTTTACCCGGGCCCAGCGTTGACAGTTGCCCTCCACCAATGTCCAAGGGGCGGCCCCCGTGCTAGTGTAGGTAATCATTTCCTCGGCTAAACTGGCATACTCATCATAACGTTTAGCCTGTTGCCAATCTTCCGGACGCACGCGCCAAGATTCTAGCTCATTTTCGGCGTATTCTTTGATGCGTGACTTTAATTCCTTTTGACTGAGATGAATCCAGAATTTAGCGATCGCCACCCGATCATCAAATAATTGTCGCTCAAAGGTGTTGATATCGCGCATAACTAGGGGAATCTGGGAGGAGGGCAATTTATTTAAGAGTCGATCCTCTAGTAGATGGGTGTACCAACTGTGATAAAAAATGCCGATACTGCCCTTTGCTGGCAGTTTTTGCCAAAATCGCCACAAAAACGGGTAACTTTCCTCTTGGGAGGAAGGGGTTAAAATTGGATGGACGGTAAAACCCCGAGGATCCATATAGTTAACCATTTTTTTGACTAAAGTTCCCTTGCCTGCCGCCGCCCAACCTTCCAAAACCACCACCACGGGTAATTTACATTCCCAACAGGACTGCTGTAGCGATCGCAGTTGTTCCATTAAATCTTTAATTTGTGATTGATAAGTTTCCTTGTCAAGGGAAAGAGATAGATCGAGGGGACTTAACATGATGGTCAAATAAAAGCAAAATTAGGGTATAAAGTTATAGACAAGTCAATTTCAAATAGGTATGATCGCGTGTCTCAAGTTAAACCTACCATTCTCGTTACTGGCGGTGCGGGTTATATTGGTTCCCATGCGGTTCTAGCGCTCAAAAATGCCGGTTATTCCGTCATCGTACTCGATAATTTATCCTACGGTCACGCCGAAATCATTAAGGATATATTAAAAGTTGAGTTAATTGTCGGTGATACCAGGGATCGATCGCTGCTGGATAATTTATTTGCTAGTCGTGATATTGCCGCTGTCATGCACTTTGCCGCTTTTATTGCCGTGGGGGAATCGGTGCAGGAACCAGCCATTTACTATCAAAATAATGTTAGTGGTAGTCTGACTCTTTTGCAAGCGATGATCGCCGCCGATGTGAAGAAATTTGTTTTTTCTTCCACCTGTGCTATTTATGGAATGCCGAAGGAAATTCCGATGACGGAAAGTCACCCCCATCATCCCCTCAGTCCCTACGCAGCCAGTAAGGAAATGGTGGAACAAATTCTTAGGGATTTTGATCCGGCCTACGGTTTAAAATCGGTGGCTTTCCGTTATTTTAATGCGTCAGGAGCCGACCCCAGTGGTTTATTAGGGGAAGATCACCAACCGGAAACCCATTTAATTCCCTTGGCTTTATTAACTGCTCTGAAAAAACGGGATTCCCTGTCAATTTTTGGCACGGATTATGATACTCCCGATGGTACTGCTGTGCGTGATTATATCCATGTTAATGATTTAGCTCAAGCTCACGTTTTAGGCTTAGAATATCTCTTAAATGGGGGCGAAAGTAATGTGTTTAATTTGGGCAATGGTAACGGTTTTTCTGTGCGGGAAGTGATTGAAACAGCGCAAGCGGTAACTGGTTTAGATATTCCCTTCATCGAAAGTCCCAGAAGAGCAGGTGATGCCCCCATTTTAATCGGCAGTAGTGATAAAGCTAAACAGGTTCTCGGTTGGCATCCCCAATATGCCGATCTTAAGGTAATAGTTGAACACGCTTGGAATTGGCATCAAAAAAGACACGCTTAACGGCGATCGAGTGCTAAACTTTAGTATTATCAGATTGAACAATTCTATCAGTCGATAACAGTAAAAAACTACTAGAGGCTGATAGTTTACCGCTATAAGCTTCTCTAGAATCATCTCAAATACAATGCTATGAATAACAAAATAATCTTAATATTTATGGGCTTGACTTTTTTGGCAAGTTGTGCTGATAGTAAACAGTTTCAATGTCAAAAAATCTATCGGATTGCCAACGAAGTCGCCCAAGAAACCAAATCTTTAACCAAGGGTCAAGGGACAGAAATTGACCAAAAAAGTTGGCTATTAGCCGCCGATAAAATCGAACAGGCCTCGGAAAATATGAAAAAATTAGCAGTGAAGGATCCTGAAATAGAGAAATATAAGACCACTTTCGCTCAAGTTTACGAAGATTATGCCACTGCCACTCGTGAAATAATTCAAGTGATCGAAACTCGCAATAAAAACGGGGCAAAATTAGCACAGGAAAAGGTCAGAAAAGCCGGCCAATTAGAAAAAGAAACTGGCGAAGCTTTTAATACCTATTGTCAAGCACAGTAAAGCAGTTATCAGTTATCAGTTATCAGTTATCAGTTAGAACCTGTTGGGGTTTTGGGGTATTAGTTGAAATTTCCCCATCTCCCTATCACCTCACTTCTGTACTTTAGGGTTTAATTGCATACAAAGTGCCGACATTTTTACTGCGAGGCATCCGGGAGAAGATGATAAAACCGAAGTCTTGCAGATGTTTGACTAAAGCACCGGGACCCTTTTTATGCCATTCCATCATGACAATTTTCATCTGTCCCAATTGACCAGTTGCCGCTAAAGAATCGAGGATTTCGTATTCGGAGCCTTCACAATCAATCTTGGCAACAATATCAATATCGGGATAGTCAGAGGTAATACCTTTAAACACATCGGTGAAAGGTTTCAGAATTAAATCGGCTGTAGCGGTTTGTTTCGAGGCAAAAGGTTTTAATTGGTTGTCAATACCAGAAATACCAACACTAGCTTTCACGGTGTAATCGTATTCTACTTGAATAATTTCATCCCGAGCGCCGACTCCATAATCAAAAGCTTTAATCTTCTCCGCTAGATTAGGATTGAGGGCAAAATTTCTTAAAGCTTGGTCGTAGGTAGCCTTAAAAGGTTCGTAACTATAGACAGCTTTCACATTAGCTCGATTAGCAAAAAAGAGACTGGCAAAACCCGTATTCATACCAATATCGATCACTACACAGGGCTTGTTATAGAGGAAATTATATACACCTAAAAGGAAAATTTCATGGGCGATATATAAATCCTGTCCCGTCTCGATAATTAACTTAACTCCATCGATCTCGATAATTAATTCCTGTTGCTCATCAATATAAAATTTACAATCAGCCAGAGCTTTTAAAGCTCCAGCTTTGTTACAAACTTTACTAACCAAGAGGAAATCTTGCTTATTTTTGCTTAAACTGATACCTAAAGGTTTATAAAAAAGTTGACCAGATTTAGCATCATATTCCACATAATTAGGACTAATATTATGCTCTGCCAACTGACTAGACCAATATTGATCAGCAATATGAGGATAAGTCTTAAATTGCCGATAGCGTTTATGTGCATCTAACAGTTTTTGATAAAGCATTGCTTGTCTAGCCTCAATTTTTTAGGATTGCTGGAGTTAATTTTATGGACAAGTCTGACAAAGTTTGATAGGCTTGTCAAGAAAATCTCTCGTCTCTGTGCATCAGAAGTCAGGAAACCCATCTCAAACAAGGTAACACAGACCATCAGGAGTTAACAAGGCTTGAATTACTCTGATTTTATATTTTGGTGGATATTAATCCTTTTTAGCGTTCCTTTCTTAACGGCGCGTTATATAGCGAAGTCCTTCAATCTCTGGCGAGGTGTTTTTGATGGAGTTGGATTAGCGGCACTGTCCCTGATCCTGTTTTATTACGCCAGTCGCACCAGTTTCCTCGTTTTCATCGTCTCCCTAGCCTTTAACTACATTATGGTCTGGCTAGTGCTGAAAATGAGCGGCTGGAAAGCGAATCTCCTAGCCACTATCGTTATCGTCATCGATATTCTTGTCCTCGCCTACTTCAAGTATTTCGGCTTTTTTGTCCAAGAAATCATCGGATTATTCGTTTCTCTCCCTCCCAATTGGAAGGAACTTTCCCCAATTCCCGTGCCTAGCCAAATACCGCCGGGGGTGTCCTTCTATAGCTTCCAGATGGTGGCTTTCGTGGTGGACTCCCTACGCGAAAAGAAAAAGAAACCCCTAGCCGTCCTCGATTATGTCAATTTTATCTCCTTTTTCCCCCAAATTGTCGCAGGTCCGATCGAGCGTCGCCGGGATTTATTACCACAAATGGAGGGATTTCGCCTCAAATTTACAGGAGAAAACTTCGAGAAGGGTTTGGGTTGGCTTTCCCTCGGTTTATTTATGAAATTTGTCCTCGCCGATAACATTGCGCCCTACATCCAATTAGATAAGATGATCGACAATGCTTGGTATATCTGGTTTGAGGCCTTTTTATTCACCCTGAGAATCTATTTTGACTTCGGCGGTTATAGCTTTATTGCTGTTGGTTTAGCCTATTTCGTCGGGGTTAGATTGGAATTGAACTTTTTAGCTCCCTACACATCCCAAAGTATTAACGAATTTTGGCGACGTTGGCATATTACCCTTAGCACTTGGTTTCGGGATTATGTATTTTTACCCCTGATGGGTTCCAATAAAAATTGGGCGCCTTTTTATCTATTCATTACCTTTACTCTTTCAGGTTTTTGGCATGGTGCAGCTTGGAATTTCATCTTTTGGGGCGCTTACCACGGGACATTATTATTATTACTGCGTTATCTAGGGCGACCTTTCTATGCTTTCGTCGGAAAATACGTTTCTCAGCCGCAAATTGTCTCCTGGGCTTTAACGCAATTGGCGGTCATTTTTGGTTGTCTCTTTTTCATGGAGATTAACACCAGAAGATTAATTGGCAAAATGCTGATTATTGCCAATCCTTTCAATTATTCCTTAGCTAATATCGGGGAAATTTTTAGTTCCTATAGTCTCAATCAAGGAGCAGTTTTAAGCGTCGCTTTAGTTCTTGGTATCATTGTCTTAATCCTCGAACATCTGGCTGTTGCCCAGAAAAAGTTTGAATATGAACTATTACTATCGCCTTGGCTGTCTAAAATATTGCTAGGTTTAACTATTCTCCTAGCTTCCACTAATACCAGTGATTTTATTTACTTTGAATTCTGATGAATACTAAATCTTTTAACATTTTCCCCTGGTTAGCTTCTCTGGGAGTCGCTTGGTCCCTCGGCTTTGTTTATAATGTCATCTACGGCGGCGAATTAAGCTGGCTGCGGATGATGTACGAAGAAAAATCAGCGATCGCATCCAAGGTCGAAGGACCGCGGCGTTTAATCGTCACGGCAGGATCGGGGGCGCATTATAGCATAAATTCGGAATTAATGGCCAAAGAATTGGGAATACCGGTGGTTAACTTCGGTTTACAGGGTGATATCGGGTTAAATGTCATTGCCGCTATGATTCTCGAAAAAGCACGCAAAGGGGATGTAATTCTGCTGATTCCTGAATATCTCATGCTCATGGATGAGGACGGTTTTAATCGCGGCGAAGGACTTTGGGGATCCGCACCTTTTAGCGTCGCTATTGGCAAACCGGGGTTAGGTGGAATACCTTTAAAAACCATGATCGAGGATACTTGGTTATTAGGTATTCCGGGGATGCGTGCAGTCACTAAATCCACGGTTGATTTATTCACTAAAGGCAGAATGACGGGTTATCTTTCCGATCCGATTACTAATACAGGTGATCCGACTATAGTTAAGGAAAAAACAGGGAAATGGAAATGGTGGCAAATGACCTTTGATACTCCTGTCTCTGCTCACTCGATTAAATTGATTGAAAAACTCAAGAAAGATTTAGAAGCAAAAGGGGCGACTTTAGTGGTTTCTTTACCCTGGGTTTATGCAAAAAATGATGGTAAAACCTTGGCTAATATTCGCAAATCTGCCGAAGAATTAAGTCGGGTTGTGCCAACAATTTACGACCCAAAAGACTTGAATATTAAGACCGATTCTACTATTTTTGCTGACACTCACTATCATCTTTTGCCCCCAGCGAGAATTATTCGTTCAGAACAATTAGTTTCGGAACTAAAACCTCTCTTAAACACAACTGAGAATAAAAATCCATGAATAAACCTATAACTAAGATTTGCATTCTCGGTGGTGGTTTTGGAGGGTTATACACGGCACTCGATTTGAGTCGATTAACAGCAGTAAAATCAGGTCAATGGCAAATAACTTTAGTCGAACCAAAAGACCATTTTCTCTTTACTCCTCTTCTCTATGAACTAATTACAGGAGAATTGCAACGCTGGGAAATTGCCCCCTCCTACCGTCAATTATTAACAGGAACTCAGATTAATTTAAAAACTCAAAAAGCCAGTAATATTGATTTAAACAATCATCAAGTATATTTAGAAAATGAGGAAATTTTAGATTACGATTACCTCGTTTTAGCGGTGGGAGTGCGGAATCGTTGGCCGGCTATACTGGGGTTAGCTGATTATGGGCTAACTTTTCGGAGTTTAGAGGATGTAGAAAGATTACAAACGGCAATTCATGACTTAGAAACTCAAGGAAAATCCTCAATTAATTTAGCAATTATTGGCGGTGGTCCCAATGGGGTAGAATTAGCCTGTAAGGTGGCTGATCGTTTAGGAAAAAAAGGCAAAGTTCACCTAGTGGAAAGGAATGAGGAAATACTGCAAAACTTCCCTAAATCGGTTCGTATTGCTTCCTGTCGTTCCCTTTTAGCCAAGAATGTTAATCTCTATTTAAACACGGGATTAAAGGAAGTTGCAGCTAATTCCATGACCGTATTTAAAGATAATACAAATGAATTTATCCCCATTGATTTATTATTGTGGACAGCAGGAACCCAAGCACAGGATTGGATCAATAATTTAGATTGTCAGAAAACAGCACAAGGCAAATTATTAACCCGTTCCAGTTTACAATTAATCGACTATCCCGAAGTTTTTGCCCTTGGGGATCTAGCCGAAATTTATCCTAATAAACAGGTAATTCCTGCCACAGCACAGGCAGCCTATCAAGCAGCCAGTCTATTAGCCAAAAATATCTCGGCAGTGATCAGAAAAAAATCGCCCCAACCCTATTATTATCTCCATTTAGGTGATATGTTAACCCTGGGTAAACAATCAGCCCTTGTTTCCAGTTTTGGCATTAATATTACTGGTAGATTGGCTGATATAATGCGTCGCTTTGTCTATATACTGCGTTTACCCAGCCAACGCCATCAGTTAAAAGTGTTTCAACATTGGGCAAAAAAAATTCTTCTCCGACTCCGTTATTCACAGGTGTTATCTAATACTAAATCCGTTGAGCATAGGCTACATATCAGGACAGGCAAAAGGCAAAAGGGAGAATAAATAATCAGTTCCAACTAGGTTGTTAGCCCTTACACAATTGGCTACAATAGCCCTACACAAGCTACGAGAGAAAAGTATGCCTGAATTAAAAATTAGCATTAGTGAGGCTGCTCACAAAACGCTGTTAGCACTCGTTGACTCCTCTGGGGATACGCTCCCAACAGTATTAGACAAAGCCATCGAAAATTATCGCAGATATGTTTTTCTAGTTCAAGCGAATGAAGCCTTCGCCGCCTTAAGGAAGAATGAGACTTTATGGCAAGAGGAAATTTCTGAAAGGCAGACATGGGAGCAAACTCTCGCTGATGGAGTAGAAGGGTAGTGGCAGAAATTACCAGAGGAGAAATATGGCTAGCAGACCTTAATCCAGTAAGAGGGCATGAACAGGCTGGTAAGCGTCCATGTTTAGTGATTTCAGCAGACCTGTTTAATCAGGGTGCATCTGGCTTAGTTGTTGTTTTGCCAGTAACTTCTAAAGACAAAGGAATCCCTTTTCACATAAAAGTGGAACCTCCAGAGGGAGGAGTGAAAATGCCAAGTTTTATCAAGTGCGAGGACGTAAGATCAATCTCAGTAGAACGACTTGAGAAGCGATGGGGAACTGTATCCTCAGAAACGCTGGCATTGGTTGAAGACAGACTGAGAATCTTAATGGGACTGTAATGAAGATATTTTGACCAATTTGCGCTCCAAGCCCAGGTTTTAGTTTGCATTCTTCCACTGTTCCAATGCCACCTTCGTGTGACTGTACCATTCTGAATTTGATTACGATTAGGCTTGCCCTCGTAACCCCCCGATAGCAGCAATTCTCAATTTGCCCTGTAGCAAGGCTTTTGGGAGTTAGTTCGCATAATACGGGGTAAAATTCAATGGGATTGCGAATTTCATTTCACGAGTCTTCAGGCTTTTGACTTGATAGTACACCCAAAGTTGCCCCAAAAATCCCCCTTTAAAATGTTCTTTAAATCCCTAAAAGGCTTGCTGTGTCTAAAACTGAGAATTGCTGGCCCGATAGACCAACCAATGCCTTCAGCATCGCACTTAAACTCACATCTTTAATCAATGTGCATGGTGCGTTCCCAAAAATTGATCGGTGGAGCAGTGGGAGCCAGATTAGGGAACGCACCCTAGAAGATCTGAATGTATATCTGATGGTTAAACGCTTAAGATCGGTGATCGCACTGCGTTATTCATGGTTGTTATCTAAGCAACCGATTGAATCAAAAAATACTCGTCAAATAGCTAAAGAAAATTGATTTAGTCAATTTTCACCTCAGCTAATTTAGTTTATATAAATAGGCTTCGGGAGTTTCTAAAACAAGATTAGCTTTTTGCTCTAGCGATGGAGTTTTAGTTAGGGAAAAAATGGGAAATAGATCATTCATTTCCAAGTCCATTTTAAACTTGGATTGTAGTATATAGTCACCTGTTTGACAGCTATTAACAACCTGTAAGTTTCTTTTAGTTATATAATTATCAATATAGTCGTATTGATTGTTTATTTTTCTTTTGCCTTTCTTGGCTGGATAACAAATATTTGATCTAGGGGGAATCTGATTAAAAATGTCTATAATATCAGAAGCAGATAGTAGTCTTTCTGTACTATATTTACTAGATATATAGCGTTGATCGAAGTCGAGATTTGTAGCGATAGAATAACCAATTAATCCAATTAAAATAATACCGAAAAATCTTGACCATTTGTTATTAAAATTTAAGTAAGCTAAACTGATAATTCCCATCAACATTGGCGCAAACCAAATTAATATTTTACGGTGAGAGAAAAAGTATTCTTCTTGATAATTGGAAGCAGCATACATAAAAATTAGCCAAGTTAGATCAAGAACAGCTAATATAGTTTTGTTACCTTGAAACTTTCTGAGGGTAAAGTATAAAGAAATAACACAAAAAAACACTGACAAAAATAAATTAAACCATAGCCAATCCTTCGAGATAAAATACACTTGATTACCAAGAAAAACAAACTCCCAAATAGCTTTAAATAAGCGAGCTAACAGATTACCACTTTGAGTTGTTGTCTCGTCCGAACCTATAATTGCATTGATGATCGCTTTGGTGTTGCTAAAATTACGAGCGATTTCTACTTTCCAATAGTGTAGTAGAGCAATATTCGAGGAAATAATCGCTAAAAAAGGTAAAAGACACTTGAGAAAATTTTTCCTGTTCTTATAGACAAACCATAGAGAAGTAAGGACACATACGACAGGAAGAACGAACATTGTAGTAGAATGTAAACTTACCAAGATGGCTAAAATTACACCATAGACTATCCAAGAAATTGCTTGATAATATGAAGGTTGTTTAGTCTCTAACTGAAATTTATAAAGGAGTACAAAGATTATTAGAAAAAACGGTATTGGACTAGGATTCCAAGAAAAATTACTAATAAAATAGTCTGTATAAAACGTGCTATACCAAAACCAAGCCAGACTCGATAAGAGGATTCGCTTGGAAAATTCCACCTTTTCCAAAAGTTGATAAACTAGATAGATTAGGAGTGGAATCGCTAAAAAGGAAAAAACGCCATTAGCTAAAACTAGAAAAGCGGGATCGGAACCAAAAATAGTAAAAGGAAATACTAAATAAAAGTAAAGAGGAGGAATAGTAAAGGGATATTTTCCTCCAGAACCAGCCATACCTAAAGCGGGTATTTTTCCCTGCCACATATTGATTACAGTATTGCCAATTACTATCTGATCGGGCTCTGGTCCGATATCAAAGGTAACGTATTCAAAAGCAGTGATAATTCTCGTAAAAAATGCGAAGGCAATGGCTAAGATTATCAAAACCACTGCTGTTAACTGCATTCTATCTTTGGGTCTGAAGTTAATTAATTTTTGCATTGATTGATATAATTTACGAATGACGGTTTGAGATTATACAACTTTAACTCTATTATACAAGAAAACAAGGCTGAAACTACAAGATCCGCGATTGCACTTGATTTACGGTCGGTTCTGTCTCAAGTGTCAAAGTAGTCATACCATGTATCGAGTAATGTTGTCTGATGTTCTATCACCAGCCGATCAATTTGATTCAACTCATGTTCTTGAAAGTCTATGTTAAAATCATAGTGATTAGGCTTATCAACTCCGCCTATGGATGAAAGCTTTGAATGGGATGAAGATAAAAATCGTTTAAACCAACAGAAACACGATGTTTCCTTTGAATTAGCTCAATACGCATTTTTTGACCCCAACAGAGTTATTGTACAAGATCTGGCTCACAGTCAAGAAGAAAACCGATTTTACTGTATGGGGCAAATCAATGAAGGAATTATCACAGTACGCTTTACTTACCAAGAAGGAAAAGTTAGAATTTTTGGAGCTGGTTATTGACGAAAAGGACGTAAACTATATGAACAGCAAAATAACTTATACTGATGAACCAATGGAACTGGGACAAGTCGTTAAAGATTAGAACTCTTGCAAATTAATTATATGTTATAATGATGGGTTAACTAATTTTCCCCAAAAAAATAGTTAATCAGTACATTCGTCCTGAATGAAAACTTGAAGTTTAACTTTTAACTCAAAACTCTTTAGAGCTGCTTTAA